>JBLFXD010000090.1:0-12386 GCA_047611045.1 Planctomycetaceae bacterium
TCGCATCATCAGCCCGAGTCAGGGAAATGTTGCATTTTTGTGGTGGTGGCTGTGGCGAAGACGTCGAGTTCTGTGTAGCTTGCCGCCCAGTCTGAGCCTCGAAGTCAGCACAACTTCGAATTCATTCGGCCTTGTTGGCCGGCATCGGATGTCGCAAACAAACGAAACAAACGAGTTTGCGAATCCTTAACGGCTCTCAGGCGACAAGTCTTCTGAATGTTCTCGCCGGTCAAGACACCGGAAGCCGGGAACACGTCCAGTGAACGAAGCAGCGTCGCCATCTGTGTTTTTGTAATTAGATGCGCACGCCCAATCGCTACTTCGCTGTTTGACGCTCGCGTACGCGCTGCCGTTGCTTGACCGTTCCGTCCAGCAATTGTGGCGACCACTACGATCGGAAGAATTTAATGTCTGACCATGCCGCTCAGGATCCGTCCAACGTTGACGCCGAACCTGCTTCGCTCCCCGTCGAAGCGTTCGAGACAACGTCTTTTGCCACGTTCGAAATGTCCGCGTCCGCTCCGATGTCTGATCCGATCGAGCATTTGCTCGCGACGTCCGACTGCACCATCGCCGCCGGCTCGACTCCGGACGGTTCGTCATCCGTCGACGACGCTGTCGTCATTTCGGAACCCGTTTCGGAAACGACAACCGAGGTTCAGCCGGAAGCAGCCAGCCAACCAGCGGAAGTCGCCGAACCGCAGCCCGCCGACGAACCACAGCCCGCTCCTGAACCGCAGCCCGCTCCCGAACAAGCCGCTCCCGAACAAGCCGCTCCCGAACAAGCCGCTCCCGAACAAGCCGCTGACGAGCCAACACAGATCGCGGAGCAAACAAAAACCGCGGAACCAACAAAAACCGCTGAACCGGTCGGCGAAGCCACTCCCACAGAACAAGCGATTGTCGAAAGTCCGGAACCGACGGACGAAGTCTCTGGCGAGCCGCTGTTTGCAGACCTCTCACTCCGCCAGGAAGTTCTCGAAGCGGTGCTGAAGTCCGGCTACGAAAAGCCAACCGCCATTCAGGCCGAGATCATTCCGCACATGCTCGAAGGCCGGGACGTGCTGGCTCAATCGCAAACCGGAACGGGAAAGACTGCCGCCTTCGCGTTGCCGATTCTTTCCCGAATTAAGATCGGACAGAAGAAGCCACAGGTTCTGGTCCTCGCTCCAACGCGCGAGCTGGCGATTCAGGTCTCGCGATCGTTCTCAACTTACGCGAGCTGCATTTCACGGTTTTCGGTCCTGGCGATCTACGGCGGCAGCGACTACACCGCTCAGTTCCGACAACTCGAACGCGGCGTCGAAGTCGTTGTCGGAACGCCCGGCCGAGTCATCGACCACATCAAACGCGGCACGCTCGACTTGAGCGAACTCAAATGCCTGGTCCTCGACGAAGCCGACGAAATGCTCAACATGGGATTCCTGGACGACGTGAAGTACGTCCTTGAGCAATCGCCGGATGGCCGCCAGATCGCTCTGTTCTCAGCGACGCTTCCGCCACCGATTCGCACGATCGCTCAGCAGTACCTGAACGATCCGGCTCGGATCACCATCAAGACAAAGACGATGACTGCCGACTCAATTCGTCAGCGAGCGGTGATTCTGCAACCGCGAGAAAAGATTGACGTTCTGAAGCGTCTGCTCGACGTCGAAGAGACGGACGGTGTGATCGTCTTTTCGAACACGAAAGACATGACCGTTACGATCGCCGAGCAACTGAACAAGGAAGGCAAGAAAGCTGTTGCCCTGAACGGTGACATGCCGCAGAAGACTCGCGAACGAACGATCGAGCAACTGAAAGCTGGACTGCTCGACATCCTGGTGGCGACCGACGTCGCCGCACGCGGCCTGGACGTCACCCGCGTCAGCCATGTCTTCAACTATGACGTTCCGCAGGACAACGACTCTTACATCCATCGAATCGGTCGAACGGGACGAGCTGGTCGCAAGGGAGAAGCGTTCATCTTCCTGACCAATGCGCAACGCGGCAAACTTCGATTCATCGAGCGAGCGACGAAGCAGTCGATCGAGATCGTTCAGCCGCCGTCCGCCGACGACATCAACGCGATTCGCATCAAACGTTTCACGCAAAAGATCGCGGACGCCGCTGCGGCAGCCGGTGACGATCTGAAATTCTTCGAGGACATGATCACCAAGTTCTCCGAGGAATCCGAAACACCCATGGCGACCATCGCCGCGTCTCTGGCACTGATCGGACAAAACGGTCGACCGTTCCTCACGCAGGATCGAGCCCGTCGAAAAGAGTTCGACGGCAACGATCGACGAGACAATCGCGGTGAACGTGGGCAGGACGATCGCGGCAAGTTTGCTCGGCGGTCTGGCGGCGCCGAGAACGCTCCGCGCGGCAAGAGCGACAATCGGCAACTCGGACCGCCGGCAGCCGGCAAAAATCGATACCGGATCGAAGTCGGCTGGAGCGACGGAATCAAAGTCGGAAACATCGTCGGAGCCATCGCCAACGAAGGTGGCATCGGCGGAGAATACATCGGCCCGATCAAGATTCACGATTCATACGCGACCGTCGACCTTCCCGAAGGCATGCCTCTGGAAGTCTACAACACGCTCCAACGGACGCGCGTCGCCGGCAAGCCGATGGAAATCACGCTGGCCAACGACGACATGGGAGTGGCAACCGATTCCGCGCCGCCAGCACGTCCGCGACCAACCAGCAACTTCCGTGGCAAAGGGGCGAAACGTCCCGGTGGACCTGGCAGCGGTGGACCTGGCAACGGTGGACCAGGCAACGGTGGACCAGGCAACGGTGGACCAGGCAACGGTGGACCAGGCAACGGTGGACCAGGCAACGGTGGACCAGGCAACGGTGGACCAGGCAGCGGCGGCCCGGCACGCGGGAAAACATTCCATCCCGGTGCCAAGCGCAAGAAGTTCAAAGGCAAGACGCCGTCTCAGGACCATGTGTAGGCAGCAGGTATCGGAACTCTCAGGAACAGGTGATGACGCAGAGCATTCCTAAGACACAGAGTTGGGTCGGTGATTTACCAGGTAAGTTGCGGATGATCGACCAGACTCAGCTGCCCGAGGCGTTCGTCGAAATCGACTGCGAATCAGTCGAGCAGGTTTGGGAGGCGATCAAGCGGCTTAGCGTTCGGGGGGCTCCGGCGATTGGGGTTTCGGCGGCTTACGGAACCGTCATCGGTCTGCAGGGTGAGACGAATGCCAGCCGCGCTGAGTTTGATCAGAAACTCGACGCGGTGACGGAGCATCTGGCGAGCAGCCGGCCGACGGCGGTCAATCTGTTCTGGGCTTTGGACCGGATGAAGAAGGTCGCTGCGGGAATGTCTGCAGCGTCACCGGTCGACGTTGTCGAGCGTTTGCTTGAAGAAGCTCGCGCGATCGAGGACGAAGATCGCGAAATGTGCGCGGCGATCGGTCGGCACGGTGCTCCGTTGATGCCGGACGACGGCGGAGTTCTCACGCACTGCAATGCGGGAGGCCTGGCGACGGCCGGTGACGGCACCGCGCTCTCGGTTTTGTTTGCCGCTGCGGCGACCGGGAAGAAGATCCACGTCTTTGCGGATGAGACTCGGCCGCTGCTGCAGGGTGCTCGTCTGACTTCCTGGGAGTGTCAGCAGCGCGATGTTCCGGTGACGGTGATTTGCGATTCGATGGCCGCGCTGGTAATGCGAGAGAAGAAAGTTCAAGCGGTCGTCACCGGTGCCGACCGAATCGCGGCCAACGGCGATGCGGCCAACAAGGTCGGCACTTATTCGGTCGCGGTTCTGGCAAAGGCGCACGGCGTTCCGTTCTACGTGGCCGCACCGTCGAGCACCTTTGACATGAGTCTCGCGTCGGGCGATCTCATCCCCATCGAAGAACGGGCTCGGGATGAAATCAGCCACGGCTTCGGCAAGCAGACCGTGCCTGACGGAGTCAACGTGTGGAACCCAGCGTTCGATGTGACTCCCGCAGAACTGATCGAAGGGATCATCACCGAGCATGGCGTCATTGCTCCCGTCAGCTCGGCATCCGTCTCGGCGATGATTGCGACCTGAAACTTCCCGTAAAGTCGGCATGCTTCCGGACCGGCAATCATTGCAGGGACAGCCTAAGCTCGCGCCGCTACGTCGTCACCGAAATCGGAAAATGTGGCAGGATCGTCACTTCAGGAAGTTCAGGCAGGACTCGGCAAACTGACTAAGCCCGAAGCCTCCCACCAGCCGATTTCATGCTGATAGCCGGGATGGCCTCCGCACTCGTTGTATCAGGCAGCGCTCATCCAACTTCGTGCCTGCCCTCACGGGCAAAACTGGAGCCCTACCCGGCTGGGAATTTCTGTCTACGATCCTTTCCGAACCGAATCGGTGTCGTGTCATGATTAGGCCTCGGCTTCGTCTGTACGTGTGTGCTTCCGCTGTTGCTGTCACTCTGGGCGGCGCTGTACTTACTCAGGCGGCGGGCCCCGGCGAGTACATTTCAAAACTCTGGAATCGAAAACCCGCACCGAAGAAAGAGATTGCTCGCAGCTTGAACCCGTTCAAGTGGCTGAGCCGCGAAAAATCCGATTCGACGGTCCGGCGCGTTAAGGTTTCCGACGGAGGTCAGAGCGTCGTTTCACAGCGGCCCGAGCTCGTCCGCGATCCGTTCCTGACTGAGCGACTTCCGAGCAACAACACACCGGCAGCCTCAGGCAGCAAGGGCGTCATCGTCCGACCGCAGGTTCGACAGCGGCCAGTGACCAATCAGAAGGTGGATCTTCAGCCAGCGTTGGGAAACAGAAACTCAAGAGGATCTGTAGACAATGTCGGTCGCAGATCGATCCCCGGCGCAGCCGCCAGGGATGCGTCCAACCGTGAAGCGACGGTCGCTCAACAACCACTCCCCGAAGTCAAGACGGCTCCGCAAACACCGACAGGCAAGGGGCAGTTTGTGAAAGGCTTCGACAGCGAGTTCCAAAAGCTCTTCAAAGAGGTCATTGAGGAATCCCGTCAGAGCAAAGCCAAGACGCCAACTCCTCGACTCCCTGACGAGGCCGTCACAGACTTTGCACCACCAGGTGCCGCACCTTCGCCGGAAGTCGCCACTACCGATGCTGACGATCTGAGAAATGACTTTGCCGAGTTTGCTAAGGAACGCGGCAGCTCCGACGTCGACCAAATGATTGAGCAATCACGGCGTCAGATGGATTCTGCCTTACTGGCTCGCCGCGCATCCGACGATCGCAGCTTACGACAGCCCGATCCGGGACGATCAGTTTCGGAACCGACCAACGACTCACAGGCCGGACTGTCTGCCGTCTCGCATTCCGATTCCAACAGCGCGGTCGCAACAACGTCACCGGCCACAATAACGGACTCGGAATCCCGATTTATGCCGCAGATGCTGCCCGATCGAACGACGCCGCAGACGGTCAACCAGCTCGTCGTGCCCAGCTCGATGGTCCCTGAACGGCAGATGTTCACAACTTCGGATCGATGGATGAACCGAGGCGACCTGAAACGTCCGGCAGCCCCGCAGAACGCTCCAGCACCGGACCTTCAACCGGTTGTTCGCGTCGTGCCAGGGCATCGCGGAGCGGGCGTTGTTATCGAAAGCGGCCAATGGTCGCCGCTGCAACCGCGAGTTTCATCAAACGTCGCTCCGACGCGATCGGTCCCCGATACGTCGCAGTTTCGACGGCTGTCGTTTGAAGGGGCGGACGCTTCGGCACCAGGCGGAGCCGTTCAAGCAATCAGCGACGGCAGTCAGGATCAGGCCAGCCTGAGCACGAACTCTCCGCACGCTGGCCAGTCGACCATGATGATTCCAACCTTCTCCGGTGACGCTGTTTCCAGCGTTCCGTCTTCGCTGACAGCAGACACTGACTCAAGCGATGAGTTGGCCATGATTATTCCCGACAGTCGAACTGGCCAGAGTCTGGACGCTGCAAAACTCGGAGCCGCCTTCGATGCCGCACCCGCTCCACCTCGAATCAGCGAGCCTGTCTTCGAATGGCCTGACGAAACCGAAGTCGCGGCAGAAGCTGCCAGCGGAGGCTTTTCCTGGGGAGCGACCCTGTTCTTCCTGACGCTTGTTGGTGGATCGATCGGCCTGTTCTTCCGCAGGAAGGCCCAAGACGGCGCCTTCGGAATAACCGGAACCGGCACCAAGCCGGAAATCTCCTGATCAACCCCGGCGATACTGTCCTGTGACTTATGGTTTGCCTGTGCGGCGGAGAAGGCTCCGCAGCATTCAGAAACCATTTTGAACAGACACGTGTTGACCGTTCAGGAGTTGCAGATGTCCGCTGATCCTTGGAGCCGCCCTACTCTCGATGATCTTAAACAGGTACTTGAGAGCATCGGCAAAACTGATGGCGACCACGAACGAGCTGCTGAGCGACTGGACCTTTCGGTCCCGGCCGAAGTCATCACCGCTCGAGGCAGCACCATTCCTGCCATGACGCGAGAAATCAGTCGATTCGGAATCGGACTGCTGCACCGCGGCTCGCTCCAGTTGGGCGACGTCACGGTCAAGATGGCCAGCGACACCCGCGAGTACAAATATCTGGTCCGACTTGAATGGTGCACGCCCTGCGAAAACGGCATGTTCATCAGCGGCGGCCAGTTCCTCGGCAAGCTCGACGAGTAAGACGTCAGACCGATCGTCGACGCCATTTCGCCCGATGAGGTCTCCGAGTTCTCGACAAGCGGGAACTCCGCGAGTGGCTCTTCACGAACCGCCGCAGAATTCCCGTCCCGACGAGGCATCACGCTCGCAAATCGCCGATCGTATGATTACGAAACAGGCGACTGCCGCCATCCGTCAGTGTTCTCTCTGACGGACCGCGAGTCCCATCGTGAATGCAGGCGTTCGCCTCGACGATCCTTGGATCGTGCGACCTGTGACGGTCGTGTCGAATACGACCTCCGGACCACCGCAACACGATTGCGTCCGATCCAAATGAACTGATGCCCGGTTCCCGCAAGGTTCGATGAAACTCAGACGGAGAGGGCCATTGCGGTCTGTCGGTGGCCGCCGGCACTCCCACTCTCCAATGCGGGGTCCACGTCTTACGTCCTGTTTTCTGCTGTCCGCGTCATGCCTGCTGCAGTCACTCACCCTCAGCGCCAGCGACTCATTCCAAACTTGAACCATCAAACCGCGACTCAATGAGTCACAAACTGCCGGTTCCGAATGAACTGCGAGGAAGTTGAGCGACGACTGATCGGCTGATGTTTACTCCCGGAAAACAAAGCCCGTTCGAATCAAGGCGCCGCCCCACCTGGGAGTGTCGTCCGCGTCGAGCACACATTAGTTGCAGGCCTATGATCTCTCGGTTCTACCAGCGCTATTCGAAAGCCATCATCACGGCTCTCTTTCTGTCGCTGGCAGTTCTGTATCCACTTGCCGAGTCGATCCCGCCAAACAACAACACGGAAACCTGGCTCTCCGACGAGAACGAAGCGCGGCAGGTTTACGAGGACTTCCGATTTCAGTTCGGCGGTGAAGAACTCATCCTCGTCGCGCTGGACCGAGCCGAGCACGATCCGAAACTCATCGAAGCAATCTGCGGCCGACTCGAACGCCTCGACGTCATCCGCAAGGTCTGGTCGCCCGAACGTCTGTCATCGATGATGGCCGAATTCGACCTGTCCGAATCAGAGATCGAACAACGGCTTCACCGAGTGGCGATCTCGCAGGACGGCAAGTTCGCAGGCATCGTCGCGCTACTCACCGACGAGGGACTTCACGACCGCACAGGCACAATGAATCAGGTCGACGACGTCCTGCAATACTGCCAGCTCGACACGGCCAATCTCAAGATCACTGGAGCCCCGGTCATCGTCGCCGAGTTGAACCGACTCGGCGGCAAACAGGCCAACCAGGTTTACTTCGGAATCACAATCGCCATTTGTCTGGGCGTGCTCTTCTTTACGCTCAAGCAGTTCACGCCAGCGTTCCTGATCCTGGTCGAAACGATTTGGGCCTTCCAGTTGACCTTGGCCTGTGTCCGCATCGGCGGCGGCGAGATGAATTTCATCCTCGATTCGCTGCCCGTCATGGTGATGGTTTTCAGCATGGCCGTCGCCATTCATTACCTCCATCACTTTGCGACGCACCGCAACGATGATGACCCAATCGGGCAGACGCTGAAAGGTGTCCGCTGGCCGTGCCTGCTGGCGACATGCACGACGGCAATCGGCCTGGCGTCTTTAGGAATCAGCACGATTCCGCCAGTACGTCAGTTTGGAATCGCGACCGCTGGCGGCACGTTCGCCGCGCTGATCGCCGGCCTGGGCATCACACCTGCGATTCTTACGCTGTATCCTCCCGACCAGTTCGAAAGTCGGTGGCTCCATCAGTTCTTCCGTCGCATGGCCGCTCGACTTTACCTGAACCGAGTCATCACGACGATGGGCGTCTGCGGGCTCGTGATGTGGTGCGGTCTGGGCATGATCTGGATCAAGGCCGAATTTCAACCACTGAATTTCTTCCCGGACGATTCCAAAGTTCTGCAGGATACGAAATACCTCCATCGCGAGATGGCGAGCACGGATTCTGTCGAACTTGTCATCGATTTCGGCACGCAGGAAATCCCAGACACGCAGCGGATCGAAATGATCCGACAGATGGAAGAGACGCTTCGCGAAGTCGAGCATGTGCAGCTCGTTCTTTCGGCGACGACGTTTCTTCCCGATCCACTGCCGCAGGGATTCTCGCCCGCTCTGGACGCAATCAGACGACAATCAGAGGACAACGACTTCATCGCAGACGGCGGCCATCTCTGGAGAATCTCCGCGAGAGTTGAGCCATCAGAAGACGCTTCCTCACAACACCTCTTCCATGTTCTGTCAGCGAAGTCGAAAGAGCTCGCCGCTGAACACAACGTCGAGATTGTCTGCACCGGCATTGCCCCGCTGGTTGAACGAGCTCAACAGGATATCTTCGACGGATTCTGGAAGAGTGTCTTCACCGCGTTCTGCCTGATCTCAGTCATCATGGTGATCTGCCTGAAGTCACCTTTGGCCGGTGCCGTCGCCATGATTCCGAACGTCACGCCCATCATGCTCGTGTTCGGAACGCTTGGCTGGCTCAACATTCCGACAGACATCGGCACCATGATGACCGGCAGCATCGCTCTGGGTATCGCCGTCGACGGAACGTTCCATTTCTTGACGTGTTACCGGCGGCTCTACGACGAGACCGGAAACTCCGTCTACGCAACCCGAGTCGCTCTCGAAACAACCGGCCCACCGATCGTCCAGGCAACTGTCATCACCGGCCTGGGGATGCTCGCTCTCGGTTTGAGCAACTTCGGTCCGACCGTTCGCTTTGGTCTGCTGATGACGACCTCGCTGTTCGTCGCGTTGATCGGCGACCTGATCCTGCTCCCCTGCCTGCTCTATATGCGTCCGTCCAAGGTCGTGGCTGCGAAACCTGGAAGCTCAGAATCTGATGGGCATCCTCGCCACATTCCCGAGCCGCATCTCGGAAAGCCACGTCGTTCGACCGAGCCCACCGGCCTGGATGACGACGCCGAAGGCTGCTTTGTTTAGCAAGTATGCTTTTGCATGTTTGAAGAACGGTCGCAATCGGTGCCGATGCCAGTCAGCCGGCTACTCAGAATCGACTGGTGCCGCGGTCGCCTCGCGGATGCAGTACAGCGATTCCTGACGACCACCGTCCCCGTGATCGGCCACTCGCAAGAACAAACAGCCGTGAGCAGCGACAGGGCTCGCCATGATCTCGTCGCCCATGTCGTTCTTCGCGACTTCGTCAAAACCTTCGGCCGATGGTTTGAAGACTGTGACAACGCCATCTTCGCTGGCTGTGTAAATGCGCTGTCCGATCAAAACCGGTGAGACGCTGTGACTCCCGCCCAGCCGAGCCTGCCATTTCTTGTCGCCCGACGCGGCGGCCAGACAGAAAGCGATACCTCTGTCGTTATGCCCAAACAGCAACCCGTCATATGCCAGCAGCGACGAGATGTAGACTTTCTGCTTGATTCGCCAGACCGGTTTTCCGTTGCTCGCATCAATGCAGATGGTCTCTTCGCCAGGGTAGCCACCGGAAGCAAACACGTTGTCGTCATCCCAAACCACAGTCCCCACACATGAGGACGTCACGCCCGCACACGACCAGAACTGCTCGCCGGTTGCGGGGTCATAAGACGCCACCTGGTCAGCTCCGGCAATCAAAATCTGATCCTTGCCGGCAACGTGAGCGACAATCGGCGAAGCATAGGTCGACTCGGCCGGGCGGGCTTTCTTCCACACGACGTCGCCAGTCTCGCGATGCACCGCTGTCAGAAACCCACCATCAGAATGATCGGCTGCCACAATCACGAACGAGCCATGCAGCACCGGGCTGACGGAAAATCCGAACTTGGACCGAAAGTCTCCCAGCACTTTCTGCCACAGAATCTTGCCATCAAGATCGAGTGCTGACAGGTGAATCTTCTCGGCATTCAACAGGCAAACGAAAATCCGTTGCCCGTCACACGCAACCGTGTTCGACGCCTGAGTCGACTTGGCGTGTAGCTTCCGCTCGAAGCCGCCCTGATGAAGCATCTGCTGCCAAAGCTGATCTCCGGACAACCGATCGAAACAAACCACACTTTGAGTTTCAGGTTCGCGTTCCGCCGTCGTCAGAAAAATTCGATCGCCGACCACCGTGGGATCAGCGTGTCCTCGCCCTGGCACCGAAGCTTTCCACAGGACGTTCTGTTCTGGTCCAAACTCCGTCGGCACTGACATCAACGGCTGAGTAGCGTTGCGATGCGGCCCTCGCCACCACGCCCAGTCTTCTGGCGAGACATCGATCGGAGCCGCGTCAGCCACCCCCGTCGCCGGAGCTGAGATCTCCTCAACCGGCGGAGTCTTGCGGCATCCAGCAACTGACAGAACGGCAATCACAAAGGCAAATCGGTAGAGTTCGGCAAACTGCATTTGGTGAATCGTCCTCTGGGCTGATCGAAGCAGAAGAAATCGACGAGCAAAACTACTTCGCAATGGCTTCTGAAAGTAGCTGTTGAACACGAGAAAGCCTCTCGTCGATGTAAAACAGGGCGAAGCCCGGACCGCTCCGAAACTCCGCCCTGCTCTGTCATCAGTTTCGCCGAAATCGAAGTCGGCGATCTCAGACCTTAACGTTGATCTCGTAGCCTTTTCGCTGCTCGCGAGACTGCCACGAATTCAACGCACGATCGTTCGTGATCATCTCAGTCTTCGGATCCCACTCGAGGGTTTTGTCGAGTCGAATAGAAATGTTCGCCAGGTGGCAGGTCGTCATCGCTCGATGATGAGACCAGACATCGCTGATCGGAGTGTCGCCGCTCTTAATGCAGTCCATGAAGTTCTGCATGTGTGAAGTCGGTTTCTTACCGCCATACACAGCGTCGATCGCGCCGTCCGGAAGCGGGTTGTCCTTGAGTGCTTCGACTGGCCCACCTTTAGTCCGTCCTCGGCTGACGTGAAATCGGCCTTTCGTTCCTTCGAAGAGAATGCCATTGCCGTCGGACGAACTGCTGACAATGTGCATCTCGACGCCGTTTGCAAACATGCACTTCACGTCGAACTTCGTCGCCGCGTTGTAGCGGTCGTCCATCGTTGGATATCCATCCTTGTAAGGAACCGGATGCTCCTGCATGACTGGCTCGACAGAAACGACGCCCTGATCCTTGCCATTCTGCTCGATCGCCCACTGAGCGATGTCAACATGGTGAGCACCCCAGTCGGTCATCTTCCCGCCCGAGTATTCGTACCACCAGCGGAACTCGTAGTGACCGCGAGTCTTGCCCCAGCGACCGCCCTCTTTCATTCGGTACTCAGCCATGGGAGCCTGGCCGAGCCACTTCTCCCAGTTCAGGCCTTCCGGGACGTCAGCCACAGGAATCGCACCACTGTCGGAAGACGACCCAATGTTGCAGGTCACCTTTTTGACATCGCCGATGCGGCCGTCTCGAACAATCGCGATCGCCTGAAGGAACCGCTGCCCCATTTCGGTTCGCTGTTGAGTTCCGACCTGAAAAGTACGACCCGTTTCTTCCAGCACTTTGATAATCTGCTTGCCTTCGTGGACGGTCAGCGTCAGAGGCTTTTCGCAATAAACATCCTTGCCCGCCTGCATGGCTTCGATGGCGATCTTCGAATGCCAGTGATCTGGCGTCACGATCGTCACCACGTCGATGTCTTTACGATCCAGAATCTTCTGGTAATCCTCGTAAACGTCAATCTTCCGTTCATCACCTTTCTTCGTCTGAATCCCGGCCACTTTGTCTCGCCCGGCACCGGCGTGACTCGCATCGACATCGCAAACCGCTGCACAGTCCGCAAATTTCAATGCTGCTGGCCCAACACTGCCCCATCGGCTCCCCGTTCCGATGCAGCCGAGAACCGGCCGCTCATTGGCGCTCGCGTATCC
>JBLFXD010000091.1:0-12372 GCA_047611045.1 Planctomycetaceae bacterium
TTGACTGTTCAGATCAGACTCAGCGATTCAGGAGAGTTGGGCGAGCCATCAAATCTCCGAAAAGATCGCCGCGTCCAAACGATGGCCGGCACAAAACGCCACCACACCGAGATAAAATAGATAAAATAGGAATCATGTCAACTGTAGGGGTTATGCCAGTTAGGGTATTTTGAATAAAAATGCAGGTTTACCCAAGAAGCGGTATTCAGGTTCTTTATCAAGCTGTACAAAATGCCGAACAATTCAGATGGCTCTGAGGACGGGCCAGACGCTGGAATTCCGGCATTTTGATGACCAGTTGAAGCAGGAGTTGACAGTCATGAGCAGAAAATTGATGGCGTGTTTGGCAATGACAAGCATCGTTCTGACGTCTTCCGGACGAGACTCGATTGCAGATGGGCTCGACGACAAGGCCAAGAAGTCAAGTCGCCGAAATCGTCGCTAAGGAGATCGCAAATCTTCTTCAGAAGGGCGATGAGAATTCTGAGCAGAAAAAACAACGGCCAATTCTGCACTCTGCCTTGGATGAAGTGCTTGAGGAAGCGCAACGATCCGAAGAGAGGGCAAAGTTGGGAAATGCACTCAAACGACTTATCGCAAGTTCTGATGGCTCGACGACATGCGATTCTGGTTGCTTCGGCACTTCACTTCCAATCACCTATAGACGTGCGAACGGGTCGATCGATTTCGGAGAATTCATCGAACACGAAGTTCGACAGCAGGAATTGATCGAAGAGCGACAGAAGCTGGGTAAGGCCTTGAAGCGGCTGATCTCAGGTGACGAGTGCAAGACTGAAGGCAAGACAAGCGGTGTCAGCTATTCCTCATCAAACTACTGCCCACCAGGATATGCCCCTGTTGTGATCGAACCGGGCCCGCCACCGTACTGGCGCTACGTGAATCTTGATGACTGAACTGCTGACTCGCTCGCGCGGGTTGAGCCCAACCATTGAGCTGTCGGCTCGCTCTTCATCCACGAGGAGCGAGCCGTTTTCGTTTCTACCGAGGCAGGCACTGTCTGGAGATTCCCGGATTGACGGGATTTGCTCACTCGGTGATGCTTCCGGTCTTCGCGTCGGACTGGAGGGTTCGGCGACGGAGATGAGGGACTGTCCGATGGTCGTGCAGAGATGAACTTTGAACGGGCTCGTCCGGACAATGACTGCCAAGGGAATGGCTCATGTACAGGTGGCTTTTGTGTACGCGGTATCTGCGGACGCGATTTATCGCTCTGGCTAGCATTATCAGTGTAATGCTCGGCGTGGCGACGATGATCGTCGTCAATAGTGTGATGTCGGGGTTCTCTTATGAGATGAGAACTCGCATCAACGGGATCCTCGCTGACGTCGACATCGAGACAAACAGTCTTAATGGCGAAGCCGATGCTCAGGAGTTGATGCAGCGTGCTCGTGCGGTCACCGGCGATCGAATTGAAGCCATTTCGGCGACCGTTGAGGTCTTCGGGCTGTTGCATTTCCGCCGAGGAGGGCAGTGGATTCCTCGGCCGGTCACGCTGGTCGGCATCGATCCCGAAGCCGAGTCGAAGGTCAGTCCGCTGCAGACGCATCTCGACAGCTTTCGCGACATTGTCGAAGACGACGTTATTACTCGGAAGAAACTTCGACCAGACGGAGCGTCCCCGAACTGGGATTTGACTCCCGAAGCCCTCGCCTATCGGACTGCCTGGAAGGAGCGACAGCGGCTCTTCTTTCAGCCAGAGGACGACGACGTTGACCCATTCGAAGAGGAACCGGCCGAACAACTGATGCCGGATGAACCAAGGTTTGATTCTGGTCAGCCAGCCGGGACTCCCAATTTTGAAGAGACGACCAGCGAACCTCAGCAGCTCGGCACACTCGCAACGGCGGAAGCCGTTCCAGCAAAAGCTCAAGGCCCCACCGTTGGACCAGCAACCGCGGCGAATGCCGAATTTGAATGGGTGAGCCAGGACGAAAAGTCGCCGGAAATCATTCAAACGTCAGCGACCGCAAACGCCGGACCTGAGAGACCAGGCCGAGGTGCTGACGACCCATTTAAAGATCTGCTGGTTCCGGATGAGCTGATCGAAGCAAACGCCGGAGGCAACGATGCGACGGCCGATGTCGACGCACCTCTTCACGGTAGGATCTACATCGGCGCCGGCCTGATCGAAATCATGCGTGAAGACCCGCGGTCGGGCGGCGTTCAACTCGAACGAATGGTTCATCCTGGTGACGACGTGAAAATCAGCACGGTGAGCGCGGGCAGTCCGCCGGAGCCTCGTCATTTCTTCGCGACCGTCGTCGACGTCTACAAAAGTGGGATGAGCGAGTACGACGCCAACCTCGTGTTCTGCAACCTGGAATACCTCCAGGAAATGCGAGGGATGATCGATCCTCAGTCCGGTAAAGGAGCCGTCACAACGCTCAAGATTCGGCTGAAGGATTACGAAGACGCACCAGACGTCGTCCGCAAATTGCAAAACGCATTTCCGCCGCACCTCTTCACCGTTCGCACCTGGGAGCAGAAGCAAGGCCCGCTGCTGGCTGCCGTCGACATTGAAGCGGCGATCCTTAACGTCCTGCTGTTTCTGATTATCGCCGTCGCCGGATTCGGCATCCTCGCGATCTTCTACATGATCGTTGTCGAGAAAACTCGCGACATCGGAATCCTGAAAGCACTCGGCGCGAGCTCGCGGGGAGTGATGTCGATTTTCCTTTCCTACGGACTGGCACTCGGCTTGGTCGGAAGCGGAGTCGGCGCGGTGCTCGGTTTACTTTTCGTTCGCTACATCAACGAAATCGAAGGGCTCCTGGCCATCATCATGGGGCGAAAAGTCTTCGACGAGCGGATCTACTATTTCCCCAGCATCCCGACACAGGTCAACGCGTTCATGGTGATCTCCGTCGCGTTCGGAGCAATCGTGATCGCCGTATTGGCGAGCGTGCTGCCTGCTCGGCGAGCTTCACGGCTTCATCCCGTGCAGGCTCTGCGGTACGAGTAACCCGGTCTGCGTTTCAGCCACGCGCTCCGCGACGACTTTCGCCAAACTCCCCGCACTCTGACTCGTGATTCTTCGCCCAACGAGTTCACTGCAAACAGGAACGAATCATGCCTGCTTTCCCTCAGCCTTCGACCAACGACGCATCCACACGACATTTGTCAGCCGTCGCGATCGAGAAGGTTTACATGAAAGGGCAACACCGCATTCCAGTTCTGCGCGGCGTCGAAATGCACGCTCATCGGGGCGAGTTCCTGTCGATCGTTGGGCAGTCGGGCAGCGGAAAAAGCACACTGCTTCACCTGATGGGGCTGCTCGATCAACCATCTGTCGGCGAAGTGCGACTGCGGTGCGAAGGGGTAGACGGAAAACCAACGGAAACGCTCCGAGTCGACAACCTTCCGGCAGCCACGCGCGACGTGATCAGGAATCGAGTCTTTGGATTCATTTTTCAGTTCTATCATTTATTGCCCGAGCTGAACGTCCTGGAGAACGTGCTGGCTCCGCTGATGATTCGCGACTCGGCCATGAAATACTGGAAGAATCGCCGCGAGTATCGCGACCAGGCAAACGCCATCATCGAACAGGTCGGGCTTTCGCATCGCCTGAAGCATCGACCGTCGGAATTGTCCGGCGGAGAAATGCAGCGGGCAGCCATCGCGCGAGCACTCGTCGCTCGACCCGAGGTTCTGCTGGCCGACGAGCCGACCGGAAACCTTGACGCTCAGACCGGCAGAGGAATTATGGACCTGCTGAGTTCGCTGAACGAAGAGCACGGTCTGACCATCATTATGGTCACCCACGACGACGCCATCGCCAAACAGTCGCACCGAATCGTGCGGCTCGCGAATGGCAACGTCGAACGTCTCGAAAAGGCCGCGTAGCGATTTGAGACGTAGGTTATTGACAAGCGAAGCGCCGGCATAACATTTGAACTTGCCGCCAGCCAACATCTGGTACGCCGGCGCTGCGCTTGACATACCCTACTCATGAGGACGGGTCTCGACCGCACCTTGAGAACTGCGAGCCTTTCGTGCCGATTCCGTGTCTGCTGCGGAAATCCTTCGCCGCCAGCCCTGGCGACGGTTGACCATTTGGCAGTAAGCCTGCTTCAATGCTCGCCCGTATCAATTTCCCTCGTCGTTCGCGTTCATCGCGTCGCCACACGCCCGGAGTTTCCTGCATGTCGCAGAAGGTTTACATCACTGGAAAGCTCGTCTCCAAGGACGAGGCAACCATCAACGTCTACGATCATGGGCTGCTGTACGGCGACGGCGTCTTCGAGGGAATTCGTGTTTACGGCGGAAAAGTTTTTCTGCACGAAGAACACATTGCTCGGCTCTATGAAAGCGCGCTGGCGATCCGCCTGCCCATCCCGATGTCGACTTCCGAGATGATCGACGCCGTCAACATGACCGTGAAAGAAAACGGAATCGTTGATGGATATGTGCGTCTGGTCGTGACTCGTGGCGGCGGAAGCCTTGGGCTGGACATTCGCAAAACGTCCAACCCTCAAGTCATCATCATTGCAGACACGATCACCCTCTATCCCGAAGAAATCTATAAGAACGGGATGAAGCTGATCACAGCCAGCACGATCAGGAATCACCCGGGAGCGTTGAGTGCCCGGATCAAGTCGTTGAACTATCTCAACAACATTCTGGCGAAGATCGAGGGTACCGACGCGGGCTCGCCCGAAGCTTTGATGCTCAACCACAAGGGTGAAGTCGCCGAATGCTCGGGCGACAACATCTTTATCGTCAAAGACGGCGTTCTGAAGACTCCCGGACCGGATGCCGGAATTCTGGAAGGTCTGACCCGCAACACGGTCATGCGAATTGCCGCCGAAAGTGGCTACGACGTTCGCGAGTGCGTCCTCCTTCGCCACGACATTTACATCGCTGACGAATGCTTTCTGACCGGCAGCGCCGCAGAAGTTGTCCCCGTCGTCAGCCTGGACGGACGAGACATCGGCGAGGGCACTCCCGGCCCGACTACGCTGGAGTTGCTGGAAAAATTCCAGGCACTCGCCCGGTCGTAGCTGCAAAACGGAATAACTGTTGCCGACTGAACGGCATCCATACGCCCACCGATCAGTCGGGCCTGTTAACTCGCAATCCCGTATTTTCGTTTCAGGAATTGCTCGACAGATTTTCTCTCCTCGATGGACAGCGAGCGGCTGTAGACGAGGACCTCGCAAATGTCGCCGCTCCACGACGAACGTTGGCGGTAGGCGCAGCCGATAAAGGGGCGGATGGCGTGGAGCGTTAGTACGGAAACGCCGTGCCGTTGTCGTCCCGGCGGCCGTTGACGAACAAGGCCGTCTCGCCGGCGAGGTCGCCCTCATGAACCATCGCACAAACGGACGCGCTGCCAACTGGTAATGCTCCGCCGGCTGAGGATTGAATCTGCGGCCATTCCTGCGTTACCGCCGTCGCATAACTTGAGCCGTAACTCAGGCGGCCCTGTCCGGGAGCGATGCTCAAATTCGTGTGTGCCTGACTGATAATCGTGCCGCCTGATTTCGAACGTACGACGGCAATGATCGTCCAATCCGTCGAAGCGAACGGCGGGCGAGCTCAGACGCTGGAATCCATCGAATTTCTGAGAACATCACAGACCGTTGATCGTGCCAGTGCTTGAGCCGAAGGAGTCGACTTCCAGGCCCAGTCGCTGGAGCATCGAGAGGTAGACATTGCACAGCGGCGGATGATTTGACGTATCGAACGCCAAGTGCTGACCATGTTTGAAGCCGCCACCAGCCAGCAGCGTCGGCATGTTGCGAGTGTCGTGGCGGTTGGCGTTTCCCAGGTTGCTGCCGAGCAGAACCATCGTTCGATCCAGCAGTGTCTCGCCTTCTTCCTTCGTCTCGTGGAGCTTCGTCAGGAACTCGGCAAAGAGTTTCATCTTGGCCGATTCGATCGTCTTGAGCTGGTTGAGCTTGTCGGGGTCCTGCCCGTGGTGCGAAAGGTTGTGCCAGTCGGCGGTGACTCCGTTGATCGGCGGGACGAGGTTTGTGCCGGCAAGGGCGTAGGTGATGATCCTTGTTGAATCCGTCGCAAGGGCCAAGTGAGTGAGGTCGTACATCAGTTTCTGCCGACCCACCAAGTCCGCCTTATCCGCAACGTCCTCGGGCTGTTTATAGTCGACCGCCGGTTTTGGTTTGTGAGTCCATTCTTCAGCCTGTTGAAGCCGAGTCTCAAGATTCCGCACGGAAGTGAAATATTCGTCCAGCTTTTTCCGGTCGCGATTGCCGAGAGTTCGTTCGAGCTTTCCAGCCTGGCCACGAACCAGGTCCATGATGCTCTGCCCTTCTTTCAGACGACGAACCTGCTGCTTCACTTCCTCGGCGGTGCCGTCGAGAAACAGTTTGGCGAACAACCTCGAAGGTCGACTCTCCGCTGGGATCTCAACGCCGCCGCGAGTCCACGAAAGACTTCCGCCACCCGAGTTCAACGCCAGAAAGTTGAATCGGGTATTGCTGTTGAGCCTTTCGACGGCGAACTGGTCGAGCGATATCGAGTTACGGAAACTGCTGCTTCCCGGATGCGGAGCGGCCGTCAGGTACGACGACACTGACGAGTGCCCACCGTCAACGTCCGGATGCGACAGGCCGGACATCACCGTGAACTGATCCCGCAATTCCTTCAGCGGCTCAAGATACGGAGTGACCTCATAATCTCGACCGGACTGCTCCGGATAAAGATACGGCGTATGAAAACCCAGATAGCTGCACAGCGCCACCATCCGCCGCTTCGGTAGCTTTGCCGAAGCCGGAGCACCAAACACCGGAGTCATGGCGTCAAGCATCGGCAGCGCCATCGCGACACCCGTGCCTCGAAGAAACGTACGGCGAGGTATAAAGCGACTACTCATGACCAATTCCCTTGATTCCTCCGCGAGGCAAACAACGATTATTTGTTCCGAAAGATTCGACTCTGAACAACTTCATGAATCAACGATCGCAACCCGCGGTCTTTCTCTGCGACTCGATGAACGATGTCATCGACCTCTTCGTGATCGGCGAACTGAACTGGTCCACCAGTTGAGTAAGTCAGCAGCTTCTCAGCGATGCCACGTGCGATCTGAGCTTTGTCTTCGAGCAACAATTCTTTGAACTCATCGATCCCGGCGAAGCGGCGGCCGTCGGGCAGAACATCGCCGGCGTTGACCGCCGGTCCTCGCTTGTATCGAACAGTTCGACCGCCGGTCCTCGCTTGTATCGAACAGTTCGACCGCCGACTTCGACATTCACGCGTTCGCCTTCGCCGACGCTGCGATAGTTTTCCCGCCAGCCGCCGATGACGTCGAAGTTTTCGAGCGCGAACACAGCGCCGCTTTCAGTCCGAAACGGACGGCGTTGTGAAACGTCGTCCCGGCGTCGAGCTGGCTTATGACCGAGTCGAAGTACGGCTTGAGTTCTTCGTCACTGACCGACCGGCGGAACATCTTCGGAAGCAGTCGTTCGAGGATCGCACGAGCGTCCGATTCAGGATTCGATGAGACAACTTCCCGCATCGGCGTCAGGCGGCGGTTCTGTTTCATTTCCGCCGTGTTGATCACCTCGATCGGCAGTTCGCCGAAGACGCGATGCTGACTTTCCGGTGGCCAGCTCTCGTACAGCGGCCCTTCGATTTCGACCCACTGAGCTGCCAAACCCGGCCCCTTCTCATTGGCCGCGTCGTTCCATTTTGAGACTCGCGTTCCGTACGGAACGACCTTTACCGTTTTCCGAAACGCCAAACGCATCGTGAGTTCGACGACGGTCGGTTTCTGGCCAGCATCGAACTATCCCCCCAGGTAACTACCCCTGGCGTCTTCTCCATAAACTCGAAAGGCGACCGGCGAATCGCTCTGGTGTGCGTAAGCGGAAACTCGAACTCGATATTGCCCCGGCGTGCGAGCCTGAAACTGACGAATCTCTGTCGGCGAATACGGATTGCTGAAGAAAACGACGGCGTCATCGAGCTGCTTATAACTCTTGTGAGCATTGACTCGTCGTTCGTCACGATAGAAGTAACGCTTCAACTTCGTCTCGGGGCGCAACCCTGTGACGATCGCCGCGTCGAGAGCAACATCAGCGGCTTCGAGATACCGCTCCATCAGTACCGAAGACACATTCAACGCTTCGCCGATATTGTCGAATCCGTGCGACGTGCTGTCTTCCGGCAGCAACTCCTTCAGATCCACATCGATCGCGAAAAGGTCGCGGATCGTTTGCTCGTACTCGAATCGGCTGAGCCTTCTCAGCACGACTCGCCCGTCGCGCTGCTGCCGCTTCCGGTCTACTTCGACGAGTGTTTGCCGGAGCCATTTCGTGACGCGGTCGACGTCAGCCTGAGGCGGGCGGGCTGCGTCCTTCGGCGGCATTTCTCGGGAGTCGACCTTGTGGAAGAGCTTCAGCCATCGCGCGAATGACTCGGCATCGTCGAATTCGGACGAAAGGTTGTCGACTCGGAATCCGGCTTCTGGGTCGTCGGCGCCGTGGCAATCGAGGCAGTAATCCGTGAGGAAGGTGCGGGCGGTGGAGAACGCTGGAGTTTTGGCGGCGACCGGCTCTGCGCCGTCGCGCCGGCAGCGATACGAGGCAGGTTAATGAGTGAGAAATGAAAAATGAAAAATGAAAAGTGACAGCCGCGACGTTCGTTGAGCGCGACGCGTCGATTGGTGTTGCCTCGTCGAAGTTTCCGTCAATCCGCAAACAACCGTCATCCCTTCGTCATTTTTCATTTCTCACTTTTCATTTTTTATTTTTCATTTCTCAATCTTCACTTTGCCTGCTTCTTCTCGGATCCCCAAAGCCCGCCGGACGCAGACAAATCGCTGCGCCCGGCGTTGCAATGAGACTTCGCCTATGCAACCTTCGCGATGTTCACGAAGCAATGAACGTGCGGGATAACTCGGTAGTTCCAGACAAAGCCTGGTCCTTCTAGTCTCCAGAAGTGCCACGGCTCTGCTTTCGTCGGACGATCTTTGTCGGCGTAGAAGGCCAGGTGCATTTCTTCCATGCCGCCGTTGGCTTTGACGATGTCCATGACCTCGTCGACGTCTTCTTTGCGGTAGGGCGAAAGGATGTCCCGCATCACAAGCTGCACCAGCTCTCGCTGGTCTTTGCTCAGATCGCCGATGTCGATGCCCGGCCGCTTCTGGCCCTGGTCACGAAACTTGATCGAGCCCGCTCGTTCGCCCGGTGTCCCCGGCGCTGTCGCCTGCTTCCGCTGTTTTTCGTCGAGCGCTTCGAAGACGGCCATCGCACGCTTCGTCTGATAGTAGAAGACATTGGCGTCGCTGTAGCCCTGGTCGAGATGGCCGTAATACATCGGGCCGCCGAACGCAGCGCCGGGCTGGCTGTTGCCATCGCAACGCAACGTCAGGTGATGGCCAGTGAACAGCCACGCGAACTGCCCGTCGCCGGACGGGTCTCCGAAAATGTGGCTGCCGCAACGTTCAAACGCACCGCTGTCGTCCCAGCTGCCGTCCTTGCTGATTCGACGATAGCCTTCTTCGTCAGACAGGATTGATTTCAGAATCCGATGAACCAGCTCCTGTTGAGGCTTCGTGTACTGCTCGTCGATTCGCTGCTTGTTGAATGGTGCGTTGTACATTCCGAATCGTGCCGGAGCTTTGCCTTTGGCTGCTCCGTGATTCCAAGGCAGCACGAGCTTTGACTTCTGATCGGCAGACAGCGTGCTGTGCAGTTCTTTGATCAACGCCTCGGCCGGTTTAGGAGCGGCCTTCTTAGCCTTGTCGTCGGCGACAGCGCTCCCCGAAAGCAAACTGGCTGCGGTAACTCCGGCAGCGGTACCGGCGACCGTTTTCAGAAAACTGCGGCGATCCCAGTCGGTCGGCATGACCGGGCCGGACAGTTCGAACGGAGTCACGCATTCATAGCCAAGCGGTCGAGAATCTTCGGTCGTGCACATGTTCTGCTCCTGAAAGAAGTTTGAGGGTTAAGAATTCCACATTAAGCGTTTTTTGAAAATGCCGGTGAGCAACATTTGTCGCTGTAATCACTCTGCTGTGGCAGACTGTCCATCTTCACGTTTGGGCCGGGGCTATTACAAGGAAGCGGCAAGTCGAGTGTCGGAGACCTGCGGGCACACGACCCGGACGCGCTGAGCACAGTGCCCGCCATGTCGTCGTCGGCGCCGTTGAATATCTGGAGAGACGCATTCTCGATCGGACGCACTCGCTCCTTCCGAGCAGCAACTTTGCTGATCACCCAGGCTCGACGGATGACATTTTCTGAAACGAGTCGTTATGAATTGAGCCTCAACCTCATTCGGCTCGCGTCACACCTTCTCTTTCGGGAGACAATTATGCACCGACAAATTCAGCTCCTCACTATCCTCGCCGTGGCGATTGCTCTGTCATCTGCAGAACAGATTCAGAGCGCCGAACCTGATCACGATCACCACGATCATTTTCACTTTTCGATCAAGTCAGTGAAGGACGGAAAGTGGTCGGACGCCAGCACCTGGAAACCGGCTCGCGTGCCGGGAAGAGGTGACCGCGTCCTCGTGAGTCGCGGGACGTTTGTCGAATACGACGCGCAGCAGAAGGACGTCGTGCGGTTGTTACAGATTGTCGGGACGCTGAGCTTCGCTCGTGACCGCGACACCGAATTGAATGTCGGCATTCTGACCGTTCAACATACAGACGCGTGTTCCGAACACGGTTTCGCCTGCGAGTTCGAAGGAGCCACCGACGGCCCGAAGACTCCCGCCGACCAGTGGCCGTCATTGATCGTCGGCACGCAGGAGAACCCAATCCCGGCCAAACACACCGCGAAGATCCGGCTGCACTTCCTGGAGGGAATGAACAAGAGCGACGCGCCGGCAATCGCCTGCTGTTCCGGTCGGCTGGAAATCCACGGAGCCCCGCTGTCGAGAACGTGGGTGAAGCTTGGCGCGGACGTCCCCGAGAGTACGAACAAGGTGACTCTGTCTGAAGCGGTTACCGGATGGCAAGTCGGCGACGAGGTCATCGTCACCGCGTCTGACCGTGCCGGCGGTGGCTCGAGTTTCAGAGAAGGTTCGAGAAACCCAAAGACCTCTCAGACCGAACAACGAATCATCACCGCCATCGCTGGCGACCAACTGACGCTCGACAAGTCTCTGAAGTTTGCACATTCGGGCAGCGGCGAGTTCCGCAGCGAAGTCGCCAACCTGTCACGCAACGTGATCATCGAGAGCGCCGATCCGAAAGGCGTCCGCGGTCACACCGTGTTTCATCGCTTCAGCAAGGGCGGCATCAGCCATGCAAGGTTTGCTCATCTCGGCAAAGAAGGCGTGCTGGGCCGGTACTCGATCCACTTTCACCTGGTCGGCGACACGATGCGCGGCAGCAGTGTGCAGGGAGTATCGATTGTCGATTCACACAATCGTTGGATCACGATTCACGGCACGCAGTATCTCGTCGTTCGCGATTGCGTCGGTTACAAGAGCGTCGGCCATGGGTACTTCCTCGAAGACGGCACCGAAGTCTACAACCTGCTCGATCGAAACCTGGCCGTACAGGCTTATCAGGGACGTCGTTTGCCGCAGCAGGTTCTGTCGTTCGACCCGAACGAAGGCGCGGGATTCTGGTGGGCCAACGGCCTGAACACGATCACTCGTAACGTGACATCTGAAAACGACGAGTACGGCTACCGCTACGACATGCAGAAGCGGAGCAACTTCGACACGAACCTACCGATCCGTCAACCGGACGGCAGTGAGAAAGTGGTCGACGTCCGCACGATTCCGATGTGGAGATTCGATGACAACGAGGCTCACTCGGAAGGCTTCTACGGAATCGTCGTAGCCGCAAACGGAAACGATCAACCGGACACTCCCATTGACGACCAGGAAATGCTCGAGCGGATTAAACGTGTCGACTGGACCGGTCCCGATACTCAGCACCCGCACATGATCCGCAACCTGTCCATCTGGGGAGCCCATTACGCGTTCCGTCCGCACAGCCCGGCCATGCGGATGGAGAATGTTCGCATCCACGAGGCCGTCTACGGAATCTACCGCCCGGCATTCGAGAATCACGAATACACGAATCTGCATATTTCGTCCGTCGGATCCGAACCATTCAATCGAGGCATGGACGACGCCAGCGCGCAGACCGGCAGCATCTCCGTCGACGGGCTCACGTTCACAACCGGTTATGGCAACGGCACAACGCCGCTGGTTCAGATCAGCGATGTGAACATCAACGGCGGAGCGGAGACTCACTTCCGAAACGTCGTCGTCAACCGCCCGAAGCAGTTCGAAGACCGGTGGCCGCTGATCAATCGTGGAGTCGGCACGCGAGTCCCGCCCATCACGCCCGGCGTTCCGATCTTCATTCACGACTACTTCGGCTCGGGCCGTCACGCCAAAGTCGTCAGCACCGCAGCCAAA
>JBLFXD010000092.1:0-12328 GCA_047611045.1 Planctomycetaceae bacterium
CTTACGATACAGCCAGAGACGAGGTCGTCGTTGATCTTCTACCAGGCGCTCCGCCCATTGATAATCCCGTCTCGATTGAGCAACGCCTGATACGGTTTCGGTTTACGGATGTGTCCACAGTCGAGATTGAACTTGGGAACGCCAGCGATCGTTTGACCGTTCGAGCAGGACTGCCTGTTCCGGTGTCAGTGAATGGCGGTGGCGGCACAGACACCATTCGGCTGATCGGAACAGAAGATGTGGAGAGTTTCACCTGGTCGAACGACGATGACGGCGAGTTAATTCTTCGCCAGTCATCAGAAGTCACGGGCAAGTCCATGATTCTGCATGCTCCCGGCATCGAACACGTTGAGATTGATGCTCGAGGTGGTGACGACCGGGTATTGGCAGAAGCTGGTTCGACAACGCCGGTTTCGGTGACTCGGGCGATGATTAATCTGGGAGCCGGGAACGACCTGTTCCAGCTTCTGGACTACGGCTTCGCGATGAACGTCAATGGGGCTGCTGGCAACGATGAAATTATCACCGGAAGTGCTGACGACACGCTGGTTGGTGGAGGTGGCAACGACCACCTTGTTGGCGGTTTGGGGAATGATCGAATTCGTGGGCAGGGCGGTGTTGACCTGATTGCGGGCGGGAAGGGCATTGACACACTCGATGGTGGTGGCGGCGTCACCGACCTGTTTGACGATATCGATGGACGTGTCGAGCTGACTGATTCCGGATACGAAACCGTCAATGGCGATACTGCTCGTTCGGGCGGAGGTTTTCGGAACGTCTTTCTCCGCGGTGGAGATGGCGACGACGTTCTTTCCGCGAGTCAGTTCACAGGGCGGAACGTCACACTGGCCGGTGGTGCGGGCAATGACGTGTTGCTGGGAAGTCGCAACGACGATGTCCTGTTGGGCGAAGGTGGAAACGATTCCCTCCTGGGCGCCATGGGCGATGATCTGATGCACGGCGGAGACGGCGACGATCGTCTGCGTGGGCACGGTGGCCATGACTTACTCGTCGGCGGTATCGGGAATGATTTCCTCGACGGTGCCACCGGGCACGACCGGCTGGATGGTGAAGAGGGCGATGACACTCTGATCGGAATGAATGGCGAGGACACTCTCAGCGGCGGCACGGGTGACGATTCGCTCGACGGCGGCGGCGGAGCAACCACGTTGCGGGAAGAAGCGAACGTAGACATGGTGCTGGCAACTCGCGAAGGACAGACAGTTCTCGATGGACTCGGCGTCGACACAATCGTCGGGCGAGTGACTGCTGCCATCCTGATCGGGGGAGACACCGCCAACCGACTTGATGCCAGCGGGTTCGCCGGACAGGTTGCGTTGTATGGCGGCATGGGAAATGACACGCTCATCGGCACGCGCGGCAACGACACCATTGACGGTGGAGCCGCTCGCGACAGCATCGAAGCCGGGGCCGGCGACGACATCGTGCTCGGCGGTTTCGGAAACGATCACGTCTTCGGCGGCGTCGGCTCGGACACCCTGCTCGGCGGTAAAGGCAATGATGTTCTGAACGGTGCGGGCGGCAGTGACGTCGTGCTTGGCGAGAAGGGCGACGACACCGTGCACGGCGGTGACGCGACGGATCAGGTTGCCGGTGGCGGCAACGGCTTCGCCCCGGCCGCAGGTGATGTCATTTCCGATGCGTCGGTCGAAATTGACGAAACACTGACGTTCGATGCTTCCGGCCTGGATCGCGCAGCGGGCATCTGAGGCTGCGAGCGACGAGTCCTATCTTCACGGCATCAATGCAGAAACCTCGATATTCACAGGCGAATTCTCTCTGATCGCTGAACTATTGCTAATGCGGCTTCCGTTTGTCGGAATCGACTCCAGTGTGTGTGCTTCGTTTGTCGATTTGAACAAGGATGCGTGTCAGATGAACGATCGCAATGTCACCGATTCTTCAGGGCCACAAGAGAGCGGTTTTTGACCGAGTCCTCCGTGGCCCCGCCTCAGTTGAGGCAGGCATGTGTCGCGATGGGTTGTTGAGTAATACGACCCATTCTACCGACGGGGGAGCGCGGCGATGGCCAGGACAGGGAAGTCCAGTTGGTTTGGAATTCGAATCGACGGTTCGAAGTTACTCGGAGCCCGAGCAAGGTCGTCCGCAAAGAGGCGTCCGAAGCAGGCAATGGCTCGCCCTGTGGAAGGGCTGGAGCCTCGTCTGCTGCTGGCCGGGACGGACTCGCCGGTCGTACTCAGCGCGCTGGATGGCTCCGATGGTTTTCGGCTCGTCTCCGGCGCAGCTGACGGTGTCCTGGGTGACGAAGTCCAGAACATCGGCGATATGAACGGTGATGGCTACGACGATCTGCTGGTTACCTCGCCTGTTGATGAGGACCGCAGTCAAGGTCGCGGACAGGCGTACGTGATCTTCGGGAGGCCCGATGGATTTCCAGCGACGATCAATCCGTCTACCGAACTCGATGGCTCCAACGGGTTCGTGATCGCCTCAGATTCGAGAAACGATTTCGTCATCGGCGTGGTCGACCCAATCGGTGACTTCAATGCCGACGGGTTTGCCGACCTGATTGTCCAGTCCGAGAACGATTCGTTGGCGCTGAATGACTCACAGATTGTCTTTGGTCATGCTGGTGAATTCCCAGCTCGGCTGGACGTCAGACAGCTTGATGGTACGAACGGATTCTCGATTGAAACGGGTTCCGGTGTCTCGCTGTCGCAACTGATGGCCGCCGGCCTGGGTGACGTCAACGGCGACGGGGTCGATGATGTCTTCGTTGGCGGAGTGTTGACGCCATTCACTTCGAGTGATCCGGCTGTCGGGTTTGTGCTCTATGGGCGTGCCGGTGAAACCTTCGGGAACGTGACGCTTTCCACCGTTACGAGCGATGCTGGGTTTCGGATTGAGGCTCCTGGAAGTTTGCTCTTCGTGACGGATGGCGCTGACATTAACCGCGACGGGCTGAATGATTTCACGGTGACTACGGCTGCGTTGGATGATTCAGGAAGTCGATCCGGTCCACTGGCTGATGACGGATTCACGTCATCAGCGTTCGTCATTTACGGCGACCGTCAGAATCGCAACGTCGTTGATGTGACATTGCTTGACGGTACGGACGGATTCGAGATTGTCCACGGAGATGCTGGCGAGGACGTATTGGGACCATTTCCGGTCGGCGACGTGACCGACGACGGAATTGAGGACTTCGCAGTAGAGACACTGAGCGGAGTTCAGGTGGTTGCCGGAACTACGGGGTCAGTCGGCGCGGTTTTCCAGTTGACGGCATTTGGCCCAGACAATGACGCGGAACATTTCTACCCCCTCGGTTTTGATTTCAACGCGGACGGGATTCCGGACGGGATCACATCGACGAGCCCTGACTCGGAAGCTGAGCAACGAATTGTGTTGGGTGATGTTGGCGACCGGGCGTTGCCGGAAGACTCGTACGACTTGACCGGCTTCGAGTTTGTGGCCGTCGGCAGTCCGGCATCGGGCGAGACGATCACAAACGCAGGTGCCATGGGCGATTTGAACGGCGACGGCTTCGACGATGCCGTCTTCGCTGCTGAAACGTCATCGGGTGTGGAGTCGATTTACGTGGTCTTCGGAGCCAGCACGGCAGTAAAGGGAGGGCAACGTGTGGGGACGGCTGGTGACGATTTGATGAACATCTCGCCGCCCGAGCAGCCGGCGTACGCTTTGGTCGGACTCGCGGGCGACGACTCGCTGGTCGGAAACGGCGGTCCGGATTCGTTCTTCGGAGGTCCAGGCGATGACGTTCTCACCGTTGGCGATGACGCGTTTCGAGTCGTCGATGGCGGCAACGGTTTCGACACGTTCGTGCCCGATGCGACTCTGGCGGCGAATCTGGATCTGACAGCGATGCTGGATCGTCGCCTGATCGACATCGAGGCGATCGACCTTCGAAACAACGCGACGGACACGTTGACGCTCGATCACATCGAGGTCCTTCATCTCAGTTCGACATCGAACACGCTCAGAATTTACCGAGAGGCCGGTGACACGGTTGAAATCGGGGATGGCTGGACCAGTGCCGGAACAGGAACAGTCGATGGGCAGGGGTTTGAAGTTCTGAAGCATGGCGCCGCAGTGATCCATCTGATGGATGAGTCGACTGTCCCATCCAGTGATGGAATCCTGGTTGTCGATGACCCGGATGGCCGGAATCAGCAGATCACCGTGTCAGAGGACGTGCTGACCGGGGAGTTCGTCGTGCAGATCGACACCGGCGAAGGGGCTCCCACGGTCTCGCGTTACACGGCTGACGTCATCAGTGGGATTCGATTCGATCTCGGCGCAGGCGATGACCGACTGGAACTGCTGACGAACGATCTTCCAGTCACCGTTTCCGGCGGGGACGGGACCGACACCGTCGTATTTCACGGCAGCGATGGTTCGGACGTCTTGACGCTGCTGCCAACTGTTTCAGCGGACCCGGCGGTCACGGAAGACTCACTCGACGTTTCTGCGGGCGACAATGGACGCATCGGTCAGCTCTTCGCCCGCATCCACGGTGTCGAGGACTTGCAGTTTGAACTGAAAAATGGTGACGACAAGTTGACGGTTGAGTCGTTCGCGCAGACCGACACAGAACTGGTCACGCTGACCGTAGACCTCGGGAACGGCGACGATGAAGTGGCTGCGGCGGCGATTGACTTTGGTATCAGCGTGCTTGGCGGAAGCGGCCATGATTTCATCAGGACAGGCTCAGGTGACGACACGGTTGTCGGCGGTGCTGGCAGAGACGTCGTCGGCGCGGGGCCAGGCAACGATCTTGTTTATGGCAAGTCGCAGGATGATTTGCTGGACGGGGAAGCGGGCAACGACACCCTGATTGGAGACAGTGGCAACGATCATCTGAACGGTGGCGTCGGCGACGATTCGATTCTTGGACTGAACGGTGACGACGAAATCTACGGTCTCGCCGGAGACGACATTGTCAACACCGGGAACGGTGCGGACTCGGTCTACGGTGGCCCCGGTGCCGATTTCATCCTGGGACATGTCGCGAGCAATGACTGGTTCGACGGCGGCGAGGGCAACGATACGATCGGCGGACTCGGTGGTCACGACACGCTGTACGGCAGCGGCGGGAATGATTCACTGCTGGGTGCTTCAGGCCACGACTGGCTGCACGGCGGGGACGGCGATGACCAGTTGTTTGGCGACGTGGGAGATTCCGCAGCCGTCAACAAAGGGAATGACACACTCTTTGGCGGCGCCGGTAACGATCACCTTGTCGGCGGACGTCTTGACGACGAGCTGCACGGAGGCGACGGCGACGACACTCTGCGAGGTGACAACGATAACGATGTCCTCTACGGAGACGGCGGCCGCGACCTGCTCATGGGGTTGAACGGCGACGATGTTCTCTCAGGCGGTGATGGTGACGACACGCTGAAGGGCGGCAAGGACCAGGACACGCTTTACGGAGACGCCGGACACGATTTCCTGGAAGGGCATTCGCGAGGCAACGAAGAACTGAACGGTGGCGACGGCAACGACACACTGAGAGGTCTCGGCGGCAACGACACTCTGAACGGCGGAGCGGGCGGCGACTCGTTGGAAGGGCACTCGGGTAACGACGTGATGGATGGAGGCTCCGGTGACGACGTGATCGACGCGGGCAGCGATGACGACACGCTGACCGGTGGCTCGGGGCGTGACACGATGACTGGCGGGGCGGGCATCGACCGCTTCTTCGCCGACGACGGCGAGATCGACATCCTCGACGACATACTGGGCGAAGACGTGCTCAGCGTGCGAGATGACGCTGACATGGTTTCGTCATAGCAGAGACACCTCTGGAAGCGCCTCCGTGAATTCTCCGAATGAGTTCTCGTCGATCTATCGGCTTGCGATTTCAGCTTCGTGCGTCGCTACGTGTTCGCGATTCACACTGTCCACTTCGGGGGCAGGCGAGGTTATCGCGGGTTTTTCGTGGAGCCGTTGGCCATAGTGTCTTCGGTGGGGGCGAAGTGACCGAAGCGCACGACATCGACGGTTTCGATGCCGACGGTGACGTGGTGGTCTTCCTGGATGTCACGGCGAAGGAAATCGATGATCGCGTCGCAGACGTCGTCGGTGACGATCAGTTCGATTTTCGGTGGCGTGTTGGATCACAGAAAGCCATTGCGTGGACTTGAGATTAGAGCAAATGAAGAGCGAGTTAACGCTACACCCTGGCAATTGTCAGAGCTTGATCGATAAGCAGGTGACAACTCCAGAAACCTGACGAAAATGAAGAACGACACATTGGCAGAGTTCGCTGAGGTCGATATATTCAAGTCATGGTGCTCCACTCTTTTCATTCGACGATCGTGTTGATGTTGTCGTTGCTGGCAGGTGGTAGTGTAGCACTGTCTCCGCTACTCTCGTTTGGAGACGATACGCGGCCATGCTTCTTGCTAGAGGAAGACGCTGATTCCGATGACGTTGAGGAGTCATTGGCGTCGAAGTTGGTTGCGATGCTCCCGCCGGACTTCGTCCTTGGGGATGTCACTCGTCTGCATTACGTCTCCGACGAAGTCAATCATCAGATTGATTGGCCGTTTGTTCAAGAGCACGCAGCTCGTGCTCCGCCGCTGGGTTGAGTCTTCTCACTGCAAAGACGTCGTTGCTTGACAGCGCGCACTTTGCGTTCACTCCCCGGAATTTCCTAAGCAGCGTCGGCCACAGGTGCGTTTTCCACGTGTCGCTGGCCAAGTAACGCGTGCTCTCCACTGACTGGTGTGGCCAGTCGACCCAACCGATGACTCTCCGCGTTTTCGCGGGAAAGACGATAGCTATGAATACAGACTCACAAACACAACAACTCGATGGTGAATCGAGCGACAACACCAAATCTGATACAGGCCAGTCCGTCAGGGAAAAGCCTCGTAATGGTCTGGCCGGTTTGAAATATTGGACTTATGACCTGCGGTCCGGGTTCATGGTCGCCATGGTGTCGCTGCCGTTTTCTATGGGAATCGCGATTACGTCCGGTGCTCCGCCAATCAGCGGCGTGATCTCCGCGATCATTGCTGGATTTATGTTACCGTTTCTGGGTGGTTCCTATGTGACAATCAGTGGGCCCGCCGCCGGACTGGCTCCCGCACTGTTCAGCGGGATGGTCGCGTTGGCTACTGCCGAGGTCGGCAAAGAGGTTGCGGCTGGCAAGACAACGCAGGAACTGCTCCAAATCGGCTACCCACTCGTGCTTGTCGCAATTTCGATTGCCGGTGTATTGCAAATCGTGCTTGCCCGCTTAAAGGTCGCCCGGTTGTCAGCGATCTTCCCTGCAGCAGCCATCGAAGGGATGCTGGCAGCTATTGGGTTGATCATCATGGTTAAGCAATTGCCGCTGCTCTTCGGCGTCGATTTTGAGGCCCACCATTTTTGGGGAATGATCGTCGAGATCCCCGAACACGTCGGTGAAATCTATGTGCCAGCGATGGTCACCGGGCTCGGCTGCACGGCAGCTCTATTTATCCTGAATGTCCTGCCGTTCAAATTCTTGAAAGTGATGCCGCCCCCTGTTTGGGTATTCATTGCAGGCAGCTTCGTTTTTCAAATGATTTTCCATATCCCAAACGGACAGTTCACCCACGAGCAGCGTGAAGCCAGCGAATTGATGAAACGGCAACTCACCCCCGAGCATCAGGCTCTCGTTGTGAGGCTGGACGACGAATTAAAGGCGGACTTGGGAACTCAGGAACTCACACCTGAAGAGCGTTCTGCCATCAGCAGTTTGCACGCACAACTCGAAACGGAACTCCGCAATAACGAGCTGAGCAACGAACAGCTCGCCGCAATTGAGCGGCTCAAGAAGGAGCTGAGGCCCGAGCAGATAGAAGCGTATGAAGAGCTGCCACACCTGGGGTACTGCATCAACATCCCTGAAAATCCGCTGGGCGGCATCCAACTGCCTCACTACGACCGGATTATCAAGTATCCGCACACTTGGATCGCATTATCCTATGTGGTGTTTGTGCTGTTGTTGATCGACGCCACCGAGTCGCTGGCCACGATCGTTGCCGTCGATAAGCTCGACCCGTACAAGCGACGGTCCGACCCGGACGACACGCTCCAGGCGATGGGCGGATGCAACCTGGTATCGAGTGTCGTGGGCGGCCTGACAATCATCCCTGGCATCGTTAAGAGCACGGCCAATATTATCGGTGGTGGACGCACACTTTGGGCCAACTTCTTTAACGCGATCATGCTGTTGGTATTCATGTTTCTCGCCCGGCCGCTGATCAATCAGGTTCCCCTTGCCGTGCTGGCCGCAATCCTGATCTTCGTTGGCTGGAAATTGTGCGGCCCCAAGGTCTGGAAGCACACGGCTGCGATCGGCATTGAGCAACTCGCCGTGTTTCTTGTCACGCTGATCGTGACAGTCTCGACCGACCTCCTGATTGGAATCTTTGTCGGTGTACTTATGAAGTTCCTCATGGGCCTGTCGTTGATGGGTCTTGCCAGTCGATTGGGCAAGGCAAACGGCAACGGGGACACGAAATCCAGCGTCTTCGTCCGATTCATCGGCGTATTCCGAAATCCAGTAACACGGAAGGAGCACGAAGAGGGCGGCATGTACAACATCTACTTCGATCGTCCGCTGCACTGTTTCAATCTGTTCCACGTGATTCGTGAACTCCAGCTAGTGCCCAAAGCCGCGACAACGTTAAGGCTGCACTTTTCGCCATTGGCGAATGTCATTGATCACACGGCCGTCGAAACCGTCTTGCACTACCTTGAAGACTACAAGCTGAACGGCATTACAACCGAACTGGTTGGTTGGGAGGATTTCGTTCCGTTGTCCGACCATCACGCGGCGATCCGCATGCGATTGGCGGAACGTCAGCAGATGGAAGGGACGGCTACCTTGTAGAACAGATTTACCCGTCTTTCGAGAATCACAAAATGAGCCAACGTACTGAGAGCTTGAGGTGCTAAGCCAGCCAGAGGCTATCCACGTGGGACTCCGAACCCCACGTGGATGTTGGGCAACGTCGGTCGGGCGACTTTCGGTTGCGTACGCTCAGCAGCGTCACTCTGTGACGACTCCCAGCCTTACGGAAGTGTCTCACTTCCTGCAAAGGTGAGTTGTCTGGCCATCTCAGCATTTCATCCATGCGTGATCTCGAGCTGCCATCTCTGGCACTTGTTCGGCACGGGAATCCACAGCTCACCGAGTAAGCAACTGGCTGGAGAAGGTAGGCGCCAGATCTTTATGCATCGGGCCAGGCAGCCCCGTTGAGTCTGCTGCGAACAGGGCTGGACGGAAAGCCGATTCAGCGAATCCATCAACGAAAAACTCCTCACCAACCGGGACTGGCGAGGAGTCTCATTTGCAAGGATTTTTCGCGTACGATTCTCGAAAGAGAATATAGAAGTTTTGTGGCTCTGACACAGACTTGAGCGACTCGTCGTTGTCAGATTTCGCGTTTCCATCACACTTCCGATGATTCTGGGAAATGTGAAGGTACACTGTTCGACTAAGTCTATCGAAGTGGGAATAGGCTGCGAATAGGGGCTTCCGGAGGTGCCGGAGCGACGGCCGGTGCTGCTTCTTTAGGTAGAGCAACTGGCGCCGAAGCTTTTGGGGCAACTCTGGGCGCGGCACAGGCTGGCTTGCAGCCGGCTCCACCACAAACGTCGTTGCTGCAGGTTTCCCAGGTGCAGACGCACTTCTCGCCGATCTTCTTCGAAGATTTCTTCGGCGACTTGACCACGCGGCTGGTCGCACAGTTACTCATGCCAAGAGCTGACCGAAGTCCGGACAGCAGACCGCCGGACTCGCATCCGTTGCCGCAGCCAGCTCCGCATCGTCCGGCAGGAGTGCAGGCACCGCCAGCAGCACATTTGCCAGTTGCACATTTCCCATCGGCACCGCAGGCACATTTGGCTCCGCACTTGCCATCAGCTCCGCAGTTGCTTCCGAAGACTCCGTCACAAGGACTTGGGTCCCACGGAAAACGCGTCGGCGGAATGCAGATCGTTTTCGTTGCGATGTTGTAGCAGGTCTTCGTGATGTCGACCTTTTTGACAACCGGTCTGCAGGCGGGCAGGCAATTTCGGTCGGGGCTGCAGCCGGCTGGTTTGCAGCATTGGTCGGCCATCGCGACCGACGACATGGTTATACTGACCAGAGCCAGCGTCGCAAGTATTCTCATCGGGATTTCTCCGCGAGCGGATTAGTTGGTAAGTGCGGGAACTGACCGGGAAGTTCGGCAGCCGTCAATCGACTGCCGAGTTCTTCCTGATTTCAGTTCAGCAGCGACTCAGATACGGTGCCGATCAGAAGTCGACAGCGAAGCGAGTTCCGAAGATTTGGTAGTCGCCTGAAGTAACGGCAGGAAGGCCGACCCCTCTGTCTTCAACCTGTCCGAAGATGTAGTTCAACTGGACTTTCGCATGAGCGTTCCAGTGCCAGTTCAGTGCGAAGGTCAGGCTTTCGCCTTCGCCACCGAGAACGCCAGCGTCGTTGAAATCGGCGTACGAGTATCGGACACCGACGTTCCAGGCACCCCAGCCACTGTCGACACAGTCTTCGCAGTTGTTGACCAGGAAGAAATTCTCGAACGGCTTAACACGACCGATCGTGCCGCTCTTGCGCTCCCAGGGAATGTGTTCGCCGGTCAGGAAGTATGACCAGTAGACGTAGCCGCCCCAAAGGTCGACATCGCCTCCGGTCGTTCGATCCAGTCGGATGTTCTGCCATTCGGCGACGACCTGAGTCGGCCCGAGGTTGACGACACCTTCCAGACCAAGCAGGCCGTAAGTGTTGGCTCCGGCGATGCGGCCGGTGTTGAGCCAGCGTCGGCTGGTTCGTGCTTCGGGTCGGGTGTGGAATCGACTTTCGTTCGAGTTGGTAGGGCCGCCAGTTCCATCCGGATGAGCAATCGTTCCGGAAACAGCCCAGTGCATGTAACTGCGACCGTCGGTGCATTCGTCATACCACGCTGTGTTGGCGAGGCGGCCGGCAACTTCGAGTTGATAGTGGTCACCGACGTACTGCCCGTCCGGGTGAGCTTTTTCCATGTTGTAGACGCCGTATCGCCAGTTCCATGACTGGTCGTCACTCACGCCGTATGAAGCGACACCGATGCGGCGAGCGTCTTCGTTGAATGACTCAATGATAAACGGCCGTTCGAGGAAGACGTTGTAGCGCGAGCTGTTCAGGTGATCGAGACCGTAAGGTCGCTTCTGATTACCGATCAACAGTGTTTGCAACCACGGCAGGTCTTTGAAACCAATGTAGAGGTCGCGAAACTCAGGATCATCGACGCCTGAGAACTCCAACTGAGCGACGTACACCATGTTGTCTTTGATGTCGCCCTGGAAACCCAGTCGCATGCGGCGAGTCGTGAATCGGTCCTGGGGGTTCTGGGGCGTGAACGTACCACCTGACGGTGTTGATCCTTCAAACGCCTCTGTTCCGGCATCTGTGTCGGGGAATGCCCAATAGTCAAGGTGAATTCGCCCCTCGATCTTGAGGTTCGAAATCTTGCTCTTCGCCTTCTCGAGAACGACCCCGTTTTCAAGCTGATCGCTCAACTTCTGGTCGGTGGCGCCGAGGTCCAGCCACTTGTTTTCCAGATTCTGCAACCGTTCGATGATTGGATCATCGGCCAGCACTGTTGAGGAAGACGCCTGGCGGATCGGAGGAGAGGCTCCGTTTGCCGCCGACGGCGAGACGTCAAACTCCGACAATACCCGAGGGACCGCGACGACATTGTCTGGCAGCGTGGCAGCTTCGAGTTCCTTGATTTTCTTCTCGGCGGCTTCCAGTCGTTGAATCAGTTTGCTGAGGTCCTCGGATTTCACACTGACGTCTTCAGCCAGTGCAGCTCCGGCGGCTCCCAGACCGACGGCTGTCGCCAGCGCGGCCGTTGCCAGTCGTTTGAAGAGCATTTGTAGCGATCCTTGCTAGATGACGCGTTCCACGCAGTCCGTACGGTCCTGACGCTGGACCGTTCTGTAACACCGTTGGCATTGGAATCGTCACGATCAGGTGCTCAGGAATGTTAAGATTGCGTGTACTTTGTGGATGGATGGCATCGCTTCGCACCAGTGTTCCGGTTGGAGAAGCTGTAGCGGTCGACCGGCCAGCAGTTATTTGCAGGATCGTCAATTTCGATGAAGCATCACCGAAACCTGATGCGTGAGCTGTCATCGATTCATGGCCGCGTTTGACGGTCAGGCAAACTCTGGCGGCAATGGCTGATGTGAAGCCGGTCTGGATTTTCGACACATTCGACGGATCCGCTCGGACCGTTGTGAGTCATCCGGCCGTAGGGTGTGACCAGCGGGCTGAACCTGAATCGCGGTGTGCCCGCGCGGA
>JBLFXD010000093.1:0-12287 GCA_047611045.1 Planctomycetaceae bacterium
TCGAATTTCATTGTCACTCTTGCCGGCCCACACGACGGCAGCACTGGTTCCGTCGTCAGAGACTTCGATCATGCGAGGTCCGTTGTAGAAACTGGCCACGAAAAGCTTGTTTTCAAACTTTCGAGGAGTCGCGATCGAAAGACCGGCTCGCACGCGGTAGGGCACCTGCCAGATGACGGATCCGTTTGCTGGATCAAGCGATGAGACCGCGTCCGGATGCCACATGATCAACTGACGTCGACCGCCAAACTCGAAGATAACCGGCGGTGCGTAGCCGACGCCTGAATCCTGAAGAGCTCGCCAGAGTTCCTTGCCGGTGGTTTTGTCAAAACTGACGACGAGGCTGTTGTCGCTTCCGCCGACCAATGTGATCAGCTGGTTTCCGTCGACAAGCGGGGAAGCAACCATGCCCCACGTTGGTAACTTTGTCCCGAATTCATCGACAAAGTTTCGTTTCCAGACGACGCTGCCGTCGCCTCCTTTGAGGCAGAACATGTGCCCCATCGCGCCCACGGCGTAAACAAGCTTGCCGTCGACGACTGGTGTGCAACGAGGGCCGGCGGGATAGCTGATCGAGTATCGGGCCTCGTAATCATGATGCCAGATGACGTCGCCGGTAGCCGCATCGAGACACAGTACTCGCTCCAGCTGTTCGTCGCGGAGCCGGTCCATCACGTAGACACGCCCGTTCGCCACCGACGGTCCACCGTATCCTTCGCCGATCGGAGCAGACCAGACGCGAGGCAGAATCTCAGCATCAGGAAGCTGATCGACGATGCCGGTTTCACGCCAGACGAGGTCTCGTTGTGGACCTCCCCACTGCGGCCAGTCGTCGGCCACCGCTCGTGAAAGCCCGCCTGGAAAGAACCCAGCAAAAGCAACCAGCCCGACGATCAGTGATACCTTGAGTGCTCGAAACATCGTGCGAGTTTCCTGACTGGTTAAGACTGCAGCGCTCCGGCCGGAGTGCTTTCGGCAAGTTCTTTGATCATGTCTTTCGTCGCCGCTTCCACAGCCTGCTCCCACTCTTCGGGGGCAAACTGTTCGGTATAGGGAGCTTTTCGGTAGGCAAAGTTGATGCCGCGCGAGCTGTTGATCAACGCGCCGAAGCCGCTGGCATCGAACCCGCCGGCGACTTCCGAGGCACCCGCTCCCTGAGATCCGAATCCGGGTACGAGAAGCGGAGTCTTCGGCATAGCCGCGCGGAGTTCAGTCAGTTCGGCCGGGTAGGTCGCTCCGACTACGGCGCCGATCGGGCCGTATCCACACTCGCCAGTCGCCTCGACATTGAAGCTCTCAACAACGTCGGCAACCCGCTGGTAAAGTTTCTGCCCGTCAGTCTCGCGATCCTGAAACGTCGACGCGCCGGGGTTGCTCGTTCGGACGAGGACGTACAGGCCGGCGCCTCGTTCGATGGCGACTCGGACGAATGGTTCCAGCGTGTCTTTGCCAAGGTACGGATTCACTGTCAGAGCATCGGCCGCCCAGATGGCAGCATCTGGATCGGCGCCGGCCAGGTACGCGTTGGCGTAGGCTTCGGCCGTCGATCCGATGTCGCCGCGTTTGGCATCGCAAATGACGATCAAACCTGTATTGCGAGCTTTGCGAATGACGGTTTGCAGGGCCTGGCAGCCTGCTGGTCCAAACTGTTCAAAGAACGCAGCCTGCGGTTTGACGGCGGGGACGAGCGGCGCAACGACGTCGATGATTCGCGAACAGAACTCGTCGAACGCGCTGGCCGCCGCTTCAGCGTCGCTGGACGTTCGGTTTTGAGCAGCCGTGACGATTGATTCGGGGAGCTGGTCGAGTCGCGGATCGAGGCCAACCAGAGCGGGTGTCTGGCGGTCGGCGATCGCGGCGTGCAGGCGGTCGGTGTAATGGTTCATGCCGCGAATTGTTACGGCCATCCGACGGCGGGAAAAGTCACAACGATTAGAGATCGGCGAACTTTGACTACTGCTGAGAATCTGCTCGGTCCATCAGATACTTGTCGGGTGATTCTCCGAGCACCTGTTCAAGCTCGACGTAAATTCGCACGAGTTCCGGAACCGACGAGACACCGACCTTTTCCAGTACATTGTGCCGGCGAGTTTCAACAGTCCGGAGGCTGATTGAAAGCTCTTTGGCAATGCCCTTATTGAGCTGCCCCTCGATGACTCCCTGCATAACGATAAGCTCGTCGGGCTTAAGCTGTTGGAAGCGTTCGAGCAGACTTCTGTTCTGCTGGCTTGCCGCTCGACGGTCACTGTCGGTGGCCAGTGCTTCGATGATCGCTTTCCAGAGTTCGTCGGATGAGCAGTTTTTCTCGAGAAGCGTGATCGCTCCGTTGTGCATGGCCTGAACGGCGTTCGAGACGTTGGCGTAAGCGGAAATGACGATGACTGGGATCTCGCAGCCACGCTCAAGGAGCGCGACCTGCAGCTCAAGACCGGTCATGCCGTGTTCAATTCGAAGATCGGTGACGACACAACCAGGGGCAACGCCGGAGTAGAAAGAGAGAAAATCTTCACCACTGGCAAAGGTTTCAACGAGCATGCCTCGAATGTCGACCAGCGCGGCGATCGATTCCCGCACCGCTTCATCATCATCGATTACGAAGACGGTCTGTTTGTCAAGCAACGGATCAGTCTGCATCTGCGTGTTTTCCCCCGTCGACCCGCAAGGTAAAAACAAACTCCAGTCCACCTTCAGGTGACTGTTCGGCCCGAATCGTTCCACCGTGATCTTCGACAAATGAGCGGCTCAGTGCCAGTCCGATACCCAGCCCGGTTTGGCCCGTCGTGAAGAACCCCTCGAATAGCTGTTCGGGAACAACTCCATCGGGAAGACCTGGTCCATTGTCTCTAACGGAAGTGGACACGTAATTGTGGTCTTCTGCATCGAGAATGATTTCGATGTTCACTTGTCGGCTGTCGGACGGATGAGTCGACATTGCTGCGTAGGCATTGTTCAGCAGGTTTGCGAATGTCTGTTCAATCAGGACACGATCGCACTGGATCGCTGGCAATTCGTCGTCGAGATGAAGTGTCGTTTTAATCCGGCTGGACCGGGCGCGACCGGCGGTCAGCTGAACGGCATCGTTGGCAATGTCGGCAATGTTGCAGGATGTTCGTTCTGCCGTTCCTTTTCGCGCAAAAGAAAACATGCGGGTGGTAATCGCGTTGACTCGGCGAGCTTCTGAAACAACCTTGCTGGCGACGTTTCGTATCTGTGGAAGTCGTTCTTCAAAGTCAGGTCGATCGAGCGCTTCCACACAAACATCTGCAAAAGTCGAAAGCGACCACAGCGGTTGTCGAATTTCGTGTGCAATGCCCGCGACAAGCTGCCCCATCATCGTCAGACGAGAGACGTGCGCGAGCTGTTTTTCGTGCTCGCGGTGACGCTCCTCTTCCTGTTTCTGACGAGTAATGTCACGAACGTGCAGCAGCACTGCCGGGCTGCCATTGTAAGTGATCGTTGAGATTCGCACACCGACAGGAACGATCTGACCGTCGCTTTGCAGACTGTGAGATTCGAACTCAGAGATCTCACCGCTCACCAGAGACTGTGACCGAGAAGCTGCAGCTCCACGGTCGCCCGCCGGAATCAGTGCCAGGACGTCGTGCCCGATCAACTGGTCACGTGACAGCTTGTGGAGATCACAGGCCGTCTGGTTGGCGTCCAGCACCTTGCCGTCTGGAGTCTCGACAAAAATCGCGTCCGGAGAATTCTCAAACAGATACCGAAATTGCTCACTGGCGTGTGTGAGCTTCAGTTCAACCTGTTTTAAAAGTGTGACGTCGCGCAGGATGGCAATTTGCTCAGAGGTTGATGGCAACGGGAGGAAACGAATCTCAAACTCCCGCTGATCTTCATTCTGGTCAACCGAAAACTGAATCGTTTCCGGATGGTTTCCGGCCGACACGTTTTCGATTGCTGCTCGGACCTGCCCAGAGACAGCAGAAGGCAGGAGATGCCAGAGGATCTGGCCTGAGGGCGTTTCTGAGAGCTTCAGAAGTTCCGTCAGTTCGTTGCCGCTATAGCTTTCGATGATCGTTCCGTGCGAGGAGATGCGCAACAGAGCGTCAGGGTAACTCTCGACGACTGACTGCAGCTCGTTGGTTCGATCGATTAATGATCGGCGGTGCTGATCGTGCTGCAGAACGAGGCCCGTCAGATCAGTAAACGCGTCTATAGCTTCCTTCTCGTGAGGCGTGAATTCACGGGCTGTCTTATGAAAGACAACCAGCTGGCCAAGGGGCTGATCCTTCAAATTAGTGACCAGTCTCATTACGCCGCATTTGTAATTGCAGGCGTTTATCGCACGGGAAACCAGTTCCACGACGGACGGTAGAATGCGTTCCGGCTCGTCGCCCGCGTTGCTGGGGGCTGCTGCTGTGACGTGAATGTCCGCGTGCTTGTCTGAATTACTAAAGAGATCGTCGATTCGAACGGAGTCGATCAGTGTGACAATTTCCTCAGCCGTGTTTCCGTTCGCAATTTTTCGTAATTCAGTACCGCTCGGTGATGTGCGAAATACTGTTGCGTGGATATTCGGAGATTGTCGTTCGAGTTCGCTGGTCAACTTGTTGAGAACAGATTCGACCGTGTTGACTGTGGCTAGAGATTCCAGGACTCGGCGTTGTCCATCACGAAGAATTTCCGCATGGCGTCTTTGAGTGATGTTTGTGACTGAAGCGTAAATTCGGCGCCACGACTGTTCGGTATCCGCATCAAGATTTGCACGAATGTGGATGTGAATCCGTTTTCCGGAAAGCGTGTAAGCAACGTTTTCGGCCTCAAACGTCCGACCGCCTTCAACACGAAACAGTATATGTTCCTTGAAAGTCTTCAGTGAATCCGCTTTGAAGATGGCGCCGAGGCTGCCAGCGAATTCCTCGCTGCTGCCAATCTCGAACATTTCGAGTGCCCCACAGTTTACGGCGGTGATTCGAGCTTGTTGACTCAGATCGACGACCTCTTCCGGAAACTCGTCCAGCCACGCTCGAAGATCAGAAACCCCGGAATCGCGAACTTCCTGCAGCCTGTTTTGAATTCCACTCCAATCCATTTGGAACTGCGCGATTGGCGACTCATCATAAAGACGGCGAAATCGTTCTTCGCTTTGGACAAGCTGATCACGGAGCTGATGCTCGTTTGTAATGTCAATCATTATCCCACGGAGATGGCGGACCAGACCCGTATCATCACGTGACAGATAAACGATGTCGCGGACCCACCTGAAATCGCCACTCGCCGTCTGCATGCGATACGTCATCGAATGGTCCGAACCTGCCGCTGTTTCAAAATCGCAGAAATTCAGGACCGACTCGCGATCTTCCGGATGGATTACTTTGGGAAAGAAGTCCGGGTCGCCGATCCAGGCAGACGTTGGGTATCCGAAAATTTCCTCCGCTCGCGGGGAGACATATGTGAATGCGCTAGTAGACGTTTCGTATTCCCAGGCAAAACCTTCGAAGGCCTGAAAAACTTCTTCAAGTTTGGCGGCGTTTTCCCGATGCTCCGTCTCAATTTTCCTGAGACGAACCAATTCCGTGTCGTCGCGAATGACGATCATGATGATCAGATGGCCGTCGGCTTCGATGGCGCTACATGTCGTTGTCATCGACAAAGTTCGATGACCGTTCTCTGTCGCCACGTGAATCAGTTTCGATGGTTGATCCGAACTCAACTTCTGGCTGTCTCGCCAGATCGTGGGCAGACTTGTTCCGTCCACGGTCTCGATGATTGCCGAGACTTGTTGATCAAGCAGTTCGGTGCTGCGCTGGCCAGTCAGCCGCTCTGTCGCCGCATTTGTCGCAAGGATTGCCAACGAATCGGGGTCGACAAGAATGACGGCTTCCGGCATCGCCTGGATGAGTTGCCATGCGAGCCCATCGCGGGCAACTCCTGTGAGGTGTGAGGAAGTAGACATCTGACTGACCTGTTGCGGCGAGCGTATACGCTCAGCTCTTCTTGTTCTTCGTCTTTCCGCCGTCTTTGGATTTCGCTTTGGCGTCAGTGGATTGTTTCTTCGCGGATTTCTTCTTGCCGGCAGCTTTTTCAGCCGGTTTCTTCTTGTCGAAAATGCTGTCCCACCCTTTTGTGAACTTTTTGGATGTTCCGGTGTGGACTGTGTATCCCGTCATGACTCGATCCTGTCGATTGCTGAATTCGGTTCGTTGTTATTTACCCGTGGAAAGTTTGCGAGTTCGCCTATTTCGCTGAATCGGGTACGGCGATCAGTCTTGCCGTTCGGTCGTTCGACGTGACGACAACTTTCGATCCATCCGGCGAATAATTTACGGAGTAACTGACGACGCCTTGCTTGCTTTCGAGCAGCGACTTGCCGCTCGTTACGTCCCAGATTCGCAAAGATCCAGAATACCCGATTGACAACAATCGAGAACCCGTTGAATTAAACTGAGTCCGATAAATGTCGTCCTCGTGCCCGGTCAGTACCGAGGTCGTTTCGCTGGAATCGGTCGACCAGAGGTAGATGTTTCTTTCGGATCCCAACCCCATGCCCGCCGCCGCAATTTGTTTGTCGTCCGGACTGAAGGCGACGGTGTAGACGGCGTGCGTGGGGCCATTGAACTGCCTGACTTCGCGACCGCTGGCAACGTCCAGAATTCGAACCGTGTTGTCTGCGCCGGCGATGGCGATCTGTTTGCCATCGGACGAAAAGTCCAGTCCGTAGACGGCTGCAGGATATGTCGCCAGCGTCTTGATCGCTTTGCCGGTTTCGATGCTCCACAGTCGCACTGTCTTATCCGCAGATGCCGAAGCGAGCGTTTCACCGTCTGGACTGAACACGACCGAGTACACATCCAGAGCGTGCCCCGAGAGTCTCTTCTTTTCCGTCGGCGACGCGATGGACCATTCCCGCAGCGTCATGTCAGCGCTGCAGCTTCGCAGCGTTTGGCTGTCAGGTGCCCAGGCGATGTCGCCGATTGGTCCGGTATGTCCGCGTAGAAGTTGTGACGCGTCGCGAGCCGGTGGTTCGGCAGGCTGAGGATTCAACGGCGTCGGATCGAAGCACTGAAGCGTCTTGTCGACCAGTGCGGCCACCAGTCGCGATGAGCCGGGACTGTAGCTGACTCTTCGCGACTCAACGGGAACGTTCAGTCGAAAGTGACCGGACGCGTTGCCGACGTTCCAAGTGCGAACGGTCTTGTCGCTTCCGCCAGCGGCGACCTGTCGGTTATCCGGGCTCAGGCTTACGCACAGAGCTGGTCCTTCAAATCCAGTGAAACTGCGCGTCGGCGAGCTGTTTGAAGCGTTCCACAGTTTGACCGTCCCATCCGCACCAGCCGTTGCATATTGAGAACCGTTGGCGGCGATCGAGAGATCGTTCACGCGACCGTCGTCAGCTCGATGGACAATCTGAGCGGCGATGGTCTCGACAAGCACCTTCCCGTCGGCGCGGGCGGTGACGATGGACTTGTTGTCATTCTGGAAGGCGACGTCGACAATTGAGTTGTTTTCGTCGCGGAACGATTGCGAGATCGCTTGAGCCTTCAAATCCCACAGTCGAGTGACGCCGTCGGTTGAGGACGAAATCAGCTGCGTCCCGGTTGTGTTGAACGCAACCTTTCGAACCGGCGACTTGTGGCCAGCGAGTTGAATTGTCTGTTCAAGGCTTGTGGCATCAACGGTGATGACTGCCCCGGAAGCCAGCCCGACAGCAATCGTTGCGTTGTTCGACGAAATCGCGATGGCGGTTACTGCGGCGGCGAAATCGACACCTCGCTCGGTCTTCTCGGTCGCCGAATCGCGAATCCAAATCTGCTGATCGTCGCCCGCAAACATGAGTCGCACACCATCGGATGTCGTGGCGAGTGCTCGGACAGGTTTCGGGCGTTTGCTGAGTGATCGAAACCGGACAGGCTCGGCCAGGGCGTGTGCCAGAATGTCGCCGCCTTCGGTGCCGACGATGACGTCCTTCCCGTCGGCAGAGAAAACGATGGCCGTTAACGGCGACGTGGCCGGAACCGTTGCGAGGACAGACTTGCCGGTCGACGCGTCGAAAACTCTAACAATCTGATCGGCCCCGAGAGTGGCGACCTGGTTGCCGGCTCGGTTAAACGCAACGCCGGTGATGGCTCCGGGGTGTCCTTCCAGCGTGTGGACGACCGCTCCGTCTGCTCGCTTGAGGATTCTTGCTGCACCGTCCTGACCGACGACCGCAATCAATGAACCATTTGGGTGAAGAGCGACGGCGGTGGCTGCCTTCGAAAGTCCGTCGAACGTCAATGTTGGAGGAATGGTCGTTGGCCATCGGCGAACGTAGCCATCCGCACCGCAACTGAAAATGTATTGGTTGTTCGGCGTGAAACCGACTCCCGTCACTTCGCCGTCATGCGCGATCAGTCGCACGGTTTCCGAAGAACCATCCGCCGCGAGACTCACCACGACGACGGAACCGTCTGCACACGCCGCCGCCAGCGCCTTGTTGTCGGCTTTCCACGCGAGCCTTGTGATTGCTCGGCCAATCGCGATCTCACGTGCTGGTTTGGTCTGAGTCTGCGGAGCTTCGGCTGCAGCGTCGTCGGCGCTGGCGTTCGCCCAGACCCGGATCAGCCCATTGTTGTCGCCGGTGGCGGTCAACGAACCATCTTTCGATGTGGCCATCGACGTGACTGCGGCGTCGTGAACTTTGTTCGTCGAAATCGGATCGCTGTTCGGGACATCCCAAAGACGAATCGTGCGGTCGCTCGACCCCGACGCGATCATCTTGCCGTCGGCAGACACGTCAACAGTCAGAACAATGCCGGTGTGCCCTTCCATCGTCCGCAAAGTCGACTGAGTGGCGACGTCCCACAACTTCAGCGTCTGATCGAAACTGGCGGTGACCAGCGATTTTCCATTGGGCAGGAACTTCGCGTCGTAGACGACTTCCTGATGCCCTTTGAACTCGATCGGTGCTTGTGCATTCGCAGCACTGAGCGGTAGCCAGGCCGCCGCAGACAGCATGAAAGTCAGCAGAATCTTGCCGTTACGTCGCGGTCTGGCAGCTGCAGCAACTGAGCTCCTACCAGGTTGTCTTGTGCGTGGTTCGTTCAACATGACCAGCTCCTTCTCGCAATCCGTGGCGAAGTTCGGGTTTAGGTCGCATGTGTTTCAACTGTCCGACTGGTCGACGTAACTCTTAGGTCGGTCAGGCCGCGAAATCCTCGCGTCGATTCAGTTGCCGCTTCGACGCTGAATCGGTCCCGCCCCACCTGAAGCCTTCGGTTTCCGTCTGGCCGTCGGGGCCGGCTTGCCGAGAATTCGCTCGATCGCGTCCAGCAGGACATCCATCGCGAAGGGCTTGCGGATGTAGTCGTCGACGCCGAGCATTTCGGCGTACGCTTTGTGACGACCGCCCTCGTTGGCAGTGACCATGATCACTTTCGGCCGAGTCTCGTCGGGCATTTCTTTCAGAAACTCAAGGACCGGGAAGCCGCCCATCTTCGGCATCATCATGTCGGTAATGACGAGGTCCGGGCCGAACGATTCGATTTGCCGGCGGCCGTCCTGCCCGTTGTTCGCAACCGAAAGTGTATACCCAGCGGCTTCGAGCACTCGCTGAAGCGTGTTCGAAATCTCGCGGTCATCTTCGATCAGTACAATCTTTGTCTGGTCGGCCATGCGAAGTCCTGCAGCATGTAAGAGTTCGACGGCCATCGGCTCAAACATGCGCCAACGGCAGAGCTGACGATGTTACTGCAATCGTGACTGCGACATCCAGTACGACGGACACTGGCGACACATCCGAACCAGTTTCGGCGACCATTTCGTAACTATCGTGCCGGTCCGGTCATTTGAGCTTTTTGAGCACCGCTGGAATGAGCTGCGACAAACGCTCTCCGCCGATGGCAGCGACTTTCAGAATCTTCGGAAGGTCGACCGCATCCAGTGAATCCGGCAGACACATGTCGGTAACGATGGAAATCCCCAGCGTTCGCAGGCCTGCATGCTTCGCGACGATGCATTCGGGGACTGTGGACATCCCGACACAGTCTGCACCGATCAGCCTCAGCATGCGGTATTCGGCACGAGTTTCCAGATTCGGTCCGGCGACCGCGACGAACACTCCCTGCTGAGTCTGCATGCCGAGTTCCAAAGCCGTCGCTCTGGTCAGCCCGATCAGCCCGCGGTCGTACGGTTCGCACATATCCGGGAATCGAGTACCCAGGTTGTCATCGTTGACGCCGATCAGCGGGTTGTCGCCAAGCAGGTTGATCTGATCCTCGATGATCATCAGATCGCCGAGCTCGTACTGAGGATTCATGCCGCCTGCGGCGTTTGTCACGATCAGGATTTCAACACCGAGCGCTTTCATGACGCGAACAGGAAAAGTCACCTGCTGCATCGAGTAGCCTTCGTAGTAATGGAACCGGCCTTCCATCGCGACGATCGGAACTCCGGCAAGATTGCCGCAAACCAACTGCCCGGCGTGCGACTCGACGGTCGACGTCGGAAAATGAGGGATGTCGCCGTAAGCGATGACGGCTTCCTGCTCGATCTGGCTGGCGAGTCCGCCGAGCCCTGTCCCCAGAATCAGCCCGACACGCGGCTCGCCCTTCCAGGTTTCGCGAATCGAGGCAGCGGCTTCATCGATTTTGGCAGCAAGTCCGAGCACGAGCGTTCTCCGGCAGAGTTTCGCTGAATTTGCGAACGGTTCAGACCGGCCGGCCTGAATCGTGAGACGTGGCCGAAAGGTTACCGAAGTGGGTAAACGATTTCCTGTTAGGATCGGCACAAAACTTAATCGTGCATTCAGCGACCGGTATTACGCTGGCAGAACCGATTACGCCGCAGGCGTTTGACCCAATAGCCTGGGGTCAGCGAAGCGCCACCCCAGGATCGGGGGAAATCTCAATCCCGTACACTGAAAGCGTTCTACTGCCTGCTCGATTTGTTTAACCCTTTCAGGGTAAAAACTAACACGACTCACCAACCTGGGGTGCGCCGCTACGAGGCGACCCCTGGCTATTGGGTAGAACGCTTTCAGCGTACTTCGTGCGACCGCGCTTTCGCCTGTTGTCGATTGCGCGATTAATTCATTGGCCCGCCAGGAGCCGTCAACTCGGAGTCTCCACGGCCAGAGCACGAGCTTTCCAGATCGGAATGCTGGAAACTCCGTACACAGTTCCAGACACAAAGCACATCATTCCTACCAAACGAAACAGCCAGTCATATCCAAAGTGAAATGCGACATAGCCCAGAACCGGTGCGCCGGCGATGCAACCCACATCGAGAACCATCAACGACAAGGCCGACCCAGCGCCGCGAACTTCAGAAGGAAACGTGTGGAGAAACAGCGACGTTGCCGTGTGAAACATCAGTGCGTGTCCGGTTCCGCAGAGCAGGGCGGGGGCGGCGAGTCTCCAAGGATGCTCGGCGTCGACCCACGGGAAAAGGAACATCCCCAATCCCATGACGGCACAGCCGACCAACAGCATTTTACGCCGCCCTAATCGGTCGGGGATTTTGCGTGACGAGATCCGCACGGTCAGCCCCCATCCGGCATAGCAGATGAAGAAGAGACCCATCTCCGAAACACCGGGAATCGAGATCCCGACTTCATCGATGTACTTCGCCAGAAAAATGAACGGGATGGCCATGCACAGACCGAACGTCGCCACCACCAGAACGATCGCTCCGGGCCAGCATCGACGGATGGTGCGAAAGAAGTCAGTCAGCCGAGAAGATGACTGCCGAGTCTCGGCGACAGGCGGTTCGAGGAAAAACAGCAGCAAAGCGGGAATCGCGAGCGACGCCTCGGTCACATAGAACAGCGTTTGAAAGTTCTCTGTGGTGCGAGTTTCACCCAGGATCAGGTCTCCCAGCACCGGCCCCAGAATCATCCCGATAAAGCCACCCACTCCCAGAATTCCGATCGCCTCGGTGCGGCGTTCCGGAGGAGCGTGGTGCGTGATGTAGGCAAGGCTGCTCGAAAACACAAAGGCCGCGCCAAGAACCAGCAGCGACCGGCAGAAGTAAATGCCGAAGCCAAGATCCGTGAGGCCAAGATTCGCAGCCGCTCCGATTCCGAAGATCACATAGCCAAGGAACCAGACGTTGCGAGCACCAATTCGATCAATGCACTGCCCGATCCACGGACGGAGAAACAGTCCAACGACCGAGCCGGCCCCCATAATAAAGCCGACCTGCTCGACATCGCCGCCCAGAAAATCGATCCACCGCGCGTAGTGCGCCATTAGCGTGTTCGCCAGAACGAAGCCGATCTGACTGAAGAACGCACACGCGAAGGATCGATCGTAAAGGCGACTCACAAGGCGGGATGTTTCTGAAGGCGG
>JBLFXD010000094.1:0-12243 GCA_047611045.1 Planctomycetaceae bacterium
TCCAGTCCATCAAATCTGCAGCCCGCGGGTTTCGAAACTTCGACAACTACAGAACACGAATCCTCTTCTTCTGCGGAAAGCTAAAACTCAACCCCGATACCAGCCACTAAATCATGAGAAGAACCCATCAGCATCTGCAAGGCAAGTACGTACTCCTTTTATTCGGCGACCCAACCATCGTGGAGCGGCGACCAGAGTGAAGTTTTGAAAGACGATGTCAAGTCGGTCGAAGCCGGACGAATCCAATTCGTGTTGCTGCGGCCGCTCGGTGAAGAATTGATCGCGCCTGATTCCAGAATCGGGCGGAGGATGGGGTTATAGTTCCCGGAAACGCATGGCTCTTACCGCACTACATTCAATATTCAATCATAGACTACGGACTGTACCGATGGCTGCATTTGACCAGGAATTTGAATCTCAACAGTTTGCTAACGGCTACGAACTGGTGAACGGCGTTGCGATGCATCAGGAAAATGGAGACAACTTTCGGATCCCGCCTCCTGTGATCCGGCGAAACGTTAGCGACGGGCAGTTCGTCGAACTGCGGATCGATTCGCCGAGGTTTTCCGTCCACGACGACTCGCTCGAAAAGTGCAGTTGCCCGTCGTGCGATGGCGAAATGACGAAACCGATTATTCGTCACGAGAATCCAGAATCGCTGGTGCCTCTGCCGGAGCAGAACGTTCCTTCACGCGGCTGGGGCGAAGACTTCTGGATTCGAGTCACCGAGCGGGATGGCGAGTACCTGAAGGGAGTGATTGACAACTCACTCGTAGAAAGCCGGCTGCACGAATTGAAGCTCGGCGACGAGATCGTTTTTCACGAAGACCACGTCCTGGCACTCCACCCGACGGCTCGTCCGCAGTTGTTACTCAGCATGGACGCCGACGATCTGAAAGAGCTGGCCGAGTGGTTGGGGACTCAGCGAGAGTAGCTGACCTGGCCCGAAGCAGCGTTAGTTGATTTGCCGAGCGGGAATGTGTTCGTAGATTCGATCGATGATTCGCTGATGGTGCTTCGAGCGATTTACCGTGTTGCTCTGCATGAGGATGACTCCGGCGAGGTCGCGTTCAAAATCGATCCAGGCGACTGGTCCGGAGTAGCCGGGATGCGAGAGCCATCGTGACTTGCCGTTGACGTCGCTGTGGTGGATCTGAAAAGCGAGCCCGTACCGACCGCCAGTGCCCGGTTGTGGTTCATAAAGTTTGCTCAGCGTTTTGGCCGAGACGAGTCGCTGGTCGCCGTGGATGCCACCGTTCAAGTGGAGCTGCATCAGCACACCTAGATCATCGAGCGTCGTATAGACGCCTCCGCCGGCCGTCGAGAGCCGTTTGTTCTGACGCTCGGCGACTTCCAGGCCGAACGAGTCAGATTCGAAAACGCCTGGTTTGTTCGACTGATAAAGTGGAGCGAGTCGTTTCAGCTCGGCAGCGGTCGGCTGGATCGTCGAGTCCCGCAGACCAAGCGGCTTGAAAATATTCTCTTCCATCTGCGTGATGAATGTTTTGCCTGTCCGCTTCTCGACAACACACGCACAAAGATCGATCGGGCGGCCATACATCATTTGCTTGCCGGGTTCGGCGACCAGTCCCAGTTGCAGGCAGGCATCGACGAAGTCCTGCGGCTTCTTCGGGAAGAAGAAGTCCGCGAACTTCGGATCACTGTCTTTAAAACCGTGCTGCTCCATCCAGCCGTTGCTCGGCACTCCGGACGTGTGACTGAGCGCGTGCCTGATCAAGACCGCCTGCTTAGGTTTCGACTTTGAATCATCTTGCAGACGAATGTCGCCGAACTCTGGGAATGTCTTCGCAATCGGATCGTCGAACGACAGCACGCCTTCATCGACGAGTCGCGCCATCAGCGTCGCCGTGAAGATCTTTCCGGTCGACGCCAGCCAGCAAAGTTCATCAACGGTGAACGGTTTCTTTGTTTCGATATTCGAAACGCCGTGAGCTTCGCGCATCACGACTTTGTCACGATGAATCAGCAGGATCGACGCACCGGGGTAATACCCTTCGTCGATCACTGCTTTGATTTCAGACCGGATTGCCTCGCGGGCTTTGTCCGAAAGACTGGCGGACTCTTTCGATGCATCCTTCCCGCTCAGGCGTTTGAGACGAATCCGGCGGTACTCCATCTGGCCGCGATCGCCTTCGAGACCGATCGGACCGGATTCCGGCACCGCCATGTCGTCGGTCAGAAGTTCGCCGTTGCAGGTCGCGCGAGCGATGCCGCCTTTGACGGTGACGACGAGCTCGTTCCAGCCGCCAGCTTTGTACTTCTTAAGTTCCGTGTACGGACCGGCCAGCAGGAAATCACGACACTGAAGTTGAGGCTTGCGGATAAAGACTCCGCTGTCTGCGTTGGGAGTTGCTCGGAACTCCAGCTTCAGCACGAAATCGTGGCCGAATTCTTCCGTTGTCCAAAGCTGCTGAATTCGTCGGCCTTCCGCCGGAGTCGTCACGACCAGCCGACCATTCACAGCAACGTAACGACCATCATTACTGGCTTGCTTTCCGTCGAACGAAACGGCCTCTTTGATCGTCACAAAAACGGGAGCATTCGGGCGAGGTTTCTTCGGTTGTTTGCGAGGCGGCGTCGGGCGAAAACCCCAGCCGGTCAAGTCTCGACCATTGAAGAGGCTGACGAAACCTGGCTCCGGCTTGAAGTCGTCGGCTTCGGTTTCGACGAAGCCGAGCGTCGCAAAGATCGGCTGCAAGGCTGCGGCCCACCGATCGTAGCCTTGTGCATTCAGATGGAGCCGGTCGCGAAACCACTTTGAATCGGCGTCGCCCGTCTTGTCGGCAAAAAGGGTCCATGTATCAACGACAGTGACCTGCGAATCGCCTTTGACAGCCGCGTCGTAGAGTTCGTTAACTCGTTGAATGATCTCCTTTGGCCGTTTCATCTCGGTAGCGCTTGGGAAAACTCGACACAGCACAACCGGTGTCTTCGGATTGTGCTCCTTGATGGCCGCCAGAATCTTGTCGAAGTTGCGCCCGATCGCGCCGGCGTCGATTTGCACTTCGACATCGTTCGTGCCCAGCAGCAGAACGATGGCACTCGGATTCAGAGAAAGCACGTCTTTCTTTAGACGAATCAGCATCCCGCGCGTCGTGTCGCCACCGATCCCGCGATTGGCGAGTTTCATTCCGGAGAACTTGTCCCGGAAATTCGCTCCCCATCCCTGCGTGATTGAATCGCCGAGGAAGACAACGGCTCCCTGATCCTGCTCGACTCGCTTGGCCCATGCGGCACGAAGTTGAGGCCACCTCTTGACGTAGCCTTCGTATCGACGAAGGGCTCCTTCACCCGGCAGGCCTTCTTCGGTGGCCGGAAGCTCAAACTGGTCAGCAGCAACGACTGCCGAGTCGAACAACGATGCCGCAACAATCAGGGCGAGGAGCAATCGAAGGGTGTTCTTCATGGTGTTGATGGCTTTCTACCGCCGAATTGGTGCGTGTTGTCCCGGGAGATCACCTGCTTTCAGCGAATGCCTGCACGCTGAACAGAGGCCCGCCCGGATTCAGAAGCGGCAGAGTATCGCGAGATCGCCTCGGATCGTCACCCGAAGCGGGCGAGAGTTTTCGACCGACACGTTAGTAGGCTGGAACAGGCTCGGCGCAGTTCCGGCAATGTAAGTCGAAAACCGGTCGGACTGCGGGAACCGCGCCGAGCTTGTTCCAGCCTACAAAAACTCACGAGAAGGAAGCGAGCTACTCGACGACCGGCAGCGTTTCGAGCAAGGCGATCGCAGCCCAGGTGGTTCCCCAATAGACGGCCGTTTCCTCGACTTTGGTTTTCTTCTTTTCTTTCGTCCCTTTGACCGCCCACGAACCATCGTCCCTTTGAGTTTCGACCAGAAACTTGATCGCTGACTGAATGGCTTGCTCACTTTGCGGCGTTGCTTCGGTCGACTTGACGAGAGCATACAGCGCCATTCCCGTCGCCAGCGCCTCGCCTGGATCGGACTTTAGCCATCCCCAACTGCCTTCTGACTTTTGAATTGCGAGCAGGTCGTTCGTTGCCGCAGCGGTCGCAGGAGCATCGCCCGTCTCCAACGCGAGCAGCAGCCGAACAACGTACCACTCGGTGCTTGCTGCATCTTTGCGTGTGCTGAACTTCTTCGTGGCGGCATCGACCGAAGTCTGCAGCGTCTCCTTGCGGGCTGCATTGGGCTCCGTCGCAAGCTCACCAGTCAAAGCCAGGGTGTGCCAGACTGCGGACACGTCCGTCGTCTCCTCGATCTTTCGCTTCTGGCCGGGCAATTGACCGGCGGGCTTCCATGATCCGTCTGCACTTTGTGCCGCGGTGACCAGATCAACATACTTGCCCCATGCTACGTCGCGAGTCTCGTCCGACGGGTACTCGAATCTCGCCAACAGCTGTTGCGAGAGACCATCAGCGTTTTTCGTCGCGACGAGTTTGTCACCGTCGGGCTTCGGAATGCCCTTCTCGATTGACCAGTCGATCCATTCATTGACCTTGGCGAGATCGACGTCAAATCCTCGGCGCGCTGCGGAGGACAGGCTCCACGTCATGAAGCTGACGCGGTGGCAGGTCACGCACTTTTTCTTCTCGATCCAGTACAGCCCCTTTTCCTCGATGAAGGGGAGGCTTTTTTCGATCGTCTGCCGCACCGCCGTTTCCGAAGTGGGCTCTTCAGACGCGAGCAACTCGGTCGGCATGAATTGGACCGTCGCGGAAACAACGCCGGCGGCAAACAAACCGATAACTGACCGATTCAACATGTCCGTCTCTCCCGATAAACTCGCTCTTCGAGGCAATCCGCCGTCACGAACGACGTTGACTACTTAGTGAGGGCAGATCGCCGTTCCAGGATTCGTCCTGCAGTTACAGACTCACAATGTTTGAGCTGCTTTTCAAGAACGGGTGGCCGTTACGCGTCGTCCGTCGGGAATTTGCCGCTGAAACCGAGTCCGAGCGACGAGTCGCGGATCAGACACTGCACCTCGGATACGAGCAGCGAAGAGTTCCGGTTCGACCGCATCCTTCGTAGAGTCCGTTGCGAAAGCTCCGCGACCGTCGCGTCGAACGGCCACCGCGATCACCCGTTTTGAAACGTTAGATTGAGCCTCCCGTGGACAAGCCTCTGTTTGAAATCCTCGCCTACGAACCCACAGAACTGGGGACGCTCTGTCTGCGGCGCCGCGAACTCCTTTGCGAGCCTGGGACAATTATCACCGAAGTGACGCTCAACCACGAATTCCTGATGAGCAGCTACCTGACGGCGTCGGAGCGAGCCTTATCAGAAGTCGCGTTGACCATGCATGCGGGGGCCGATCTGCGAGTCCTCGTCGGTGGGCTGGGACTTGGCTACACCGCTCGGGCAGCCCTTCAGTCCGACCGCGTGACACACTGCGAAGTGATCGAGTATCTGCCGCAGGTGATCGAGTGGCTCGCGCAGGGCATGGTGCCACTGTCTGAAGAACTCAACGCCGAAAGTCGGCTGCTGGTAACTCATAGCGACGTCTATCAGAAACTGTTGAATCCGCCGGAAGACACTCACGACCTGATTCTGATCGACGTTGATCATTCGCCCGACGAAAACCTCGGCACGGCGAACGGACAATTCTATACGGCGGACGGTTTGCGTCGTGCGAAGCGGCACCTTTCCGAAGACGGGATTCTCGGCGTGTGGTCTTACGCGGAAAGCTCGCCGTTCATCGATGCACTGCGCGAAGTCTTCAACGAAGTACGCGTCGAGCCGGTAACGGTCTTCAACAACCTGATCGACGTCGAGCAAACCGACTGGCTGTTCTTCGCGCACGACTGAACAGAAAACAGAGCTTCCAGCATCTGGCGTGCGATCATCAGTATCAATCAGCAAATCTCTTTCAAACGTGTTTCACAATCATGAGTACTTACCGAATCGCATTGCTGCCCGGTGACGGGATTGGCCCGGAAGTTATGGCCGCCACACGGCTTGTCCTTGACCGGATGGTCCGAGACATCTCTGGGCTCGACCTGACATTCACGTCGCACCGTGCCGGCGCGGGGCTCTATCGCGAGACCGGCGAAACTCTCCCGGCGGCGGTACTTGAAGACTGTCTCGCCGCCGACGCCGTGCTCTTGTCGGCAATCGGGCTGCCGGACGTTCGGCAACCGGACGGAACCGAGGTGCAACCTTTGATGATGGTCGGTCTTCGGCGGGCACTCAATCTTCATTCTGCCGTGCGTCCTGTGAAACTTTATCCGGGAGCACCCTGTGCTCTCAGGAACGAAGGCCCCGGAATTGACTTTGTCGTCATCCGGGAAAATCTTGAAGGGCTGTTCGCTTCGTTCGGCGGTGGCAGTCGAGTCGGCAACGAAGTCGTCACTGACACGATGGTGATCACTAGAAAAGGCACGACTCAGGTTTCTGACGTGGCCTTTCGATTGGCTCAGCGACGCAAGGGCAGACCAAGCGACGGTCGCAAGATGGTGACCTGCGTCGACAAGGCCAACATCTTCCAGAGCATGGCTTTCTTTCGGGAAGTCTACTTCGATGTCGCGAAGTCGTACCCTGAGATCGGCACCGACGCCGTCTATGTCGACGCGATGAGTCTTTACATGGTGCAGAATCCGTGGGACTTCGATGTGCTGGTCATGGAGAACCAGTTTGGCGACATCCTCTCGGACCTTGGAGCCGGCCTGGTCGGCGGCCTGGGGCTCGGCCCGTCAGCCGAGATCGGCGAGGATCACGGACTGTTCCAGCCTTCGCACGGCACAGCTCCGCAGATCGCCGGAAAAAACATCGCCAATCCCATGGCAACCATCCTGTCCGCTGGCATGATGCTCGACTGGCTCGGCGACAGGAATGACGATTCGGTCTGCATCGCCGCGGCCGTCACACTCGAAAACGCGGTCGCGAAGATCATCGCCGATGGAAAAATCCGTACGCCCGACATCGGCGGCTCGTCGTCAACCACCGACGTCGCCAACGCCATTGCCGACGCGTTGGGGACATGAGTCGTTTGGGAAGCCCTGCGCCGTCGCGATTTCACAGCGAAGGCAGTTACCGGAGCAGACGATCGATCAGGTAGTCCGTTGAGTTGCTGTACTTCGGATGTTTCCGGCCCGGATGGACGAGGACGACGTCCATACCGGAAGCTTTCAGACGTTCCTCCAGCTTGACGCCCATGATGCCCGAGTGCGTTGGGTCTTTGGGCGACGCTCCGACAACCGGTACTTCCCCACCGTAGAACATCGCGATCGGCGGGTCGTCTTTCGAGACATGCTCGATCGGTGAGTATTCATGAATCAGCGGCAGGACTTTTTCGCGGTTGTCGATCAGGCTCTGAAAGTTGGGCAGGCCAAAAGCGTGAGCACCGTATCCGTAGTTCGGCATCCACTCGCGAAGCTCCTTCGGATCAAGTGAAACCTGCGCGCCGTTGACGGCGGCGCAGAAGAGTCGTGTCGATTCGCGAGAAATCGGATCGTCACTCTTCGGGTCTGCCAGATCGTCATGAAACGACAGCCACAATGAAGAACACGCACCGGCTGAGCCACCAGTTGCTCCGATGCGTTTCTTATCGAGATTCCATTCGGCTGATTTCGAGCGAACGAACTGTAACGCGCGAGCTGCGTCGCTCAACGGTGCCTTCACTGGCGGTTCGACTTTGTCAGCGGCGGCGTTCTGAACGTAGCGATAATTGATGGCGACAACCGAGATGCCCTTGGCCAGGAATGCCTTCGGATTAGTCCGTTTGTCACCGCCCCGCCAGCCCCCGCCATGAATGTAAAAGACGACTGGCGTCGGAGTGTCCGACTTCGCCGGATAAAAGTCGAGAACCTGCCGCTCGTGGCTGCCGTAAGGTACGTTGAGAAGTTGCTTCAGTTCGTCAGCTCGGCACTGCTGGCTGACAAGAATCAAGGCGAGAACAAGGATACGACTCTGCATCTGGAAGACTCCGTGTTGAATGGCTTGTCGACTTTCGAAGACACGCATGGCGCGGACGCTGCGTTCTGTGTCCAACCTTCTCTTCAGAGCGTCGAGAATGCAACTGGCCGGCAGGACAGATCTCCAATTCACGAGTGCGGGTCTGCTCTCGACGTGGACTCAAAGGCAGCGACTTGTTGAAATGCTTGGCGAGCAGCACAGCAATTAGGAGCGTGTCGAGAGCAACTTCCCGATTCGGAAACAGAAAAATTGCAAAGAGGCATTGAGACACGACCTGGAAATCAACAAGGTGTCTCAGTAATCGAGATCAGACAACGGTAGGGTCGGCCGACGACAGGAGCCCCACAAATCTCTTTCAATTCTCGAAATGGTGGGACTCGTTCCTCGGCCCACCCTACGGCGTGATTGAAATCAGGAAGTTATTCTGAACACGTTCCCTTTGTGCCTTTGCGTGAGATTCGAAAATACACGGCGCGCATGTTTGACGACGTAATGATCAAAGAACATTTACACAAGATAACTGGATGAACCGAAACGAAATCCCAACCGAGTGATCGTGGGATTCTCTTCACTCGAAACTCAGGAACCGACACCGATGACAACTTCAAACTCGACACGCCGCCAGTTTCTCGCGCAGTCCGGACTTGCCGCGGCGGCGATGTGCGTTGGCTCGGCTTCGATGGCCGCAGACAAAAAGAATCCCGCTTTCGAGATTTCGCTGGCCCAGTGGACAATCAATCGTGAGCTGAAGTCCGGCAAGATCGACAATCTCGACTTCGCCAAGGTCGCGTCTGACCATGGAATCTTCGCCATCGAATACGTGAATCAGTTCTTCATGGATAAGGCCAACGACAAAGCCTATCTCGGGAAAATGAAGAAGCGTGCAGCGGACCTGGGTGTCAAAAGCCTGATGATCATGTGCGATCGAGAAGGCAACATTGGCGATCCTGATAATGCGAAACGGCAGAAGACCGTCGACAACCATCGCAAGTGGATCGACGCCGCAAAGTTCCTCGGCTGTCACTCCATTCGAGTCAACGCTGCCAGCGGTGGAACGTGGGACGAGCAGGTCAAGCTTGCCGCTGACGGACTCGCGAAGCTGACGGAATTCGGTGCCGAACAGGGCCTCAACGTCATCGTCGAAAACCACGGCGGACTCTCCAGCAACGCTGACTGGCTGGCCGAAGTCATCCAGAAAGTAAATCACAAACGATGCGGCACGTTGCCGGACTTTGGCAACTTCAGAATCAAGGACGGCGAGTCGTACGATTCCTATCGCGGGATCAAGAAGCTGATGCCGTGGGCCAGGGGTGTGTCGGTGAAGGACCTCGTGTGGGACGACAAAGCGAAGCAGTCTGCACTGGACTACGACCGCATGCTGAAGATCGTGCTCGGCGCAGGCTTTCACGGTTACTGCGGAATCGAACACGGCGGCTTCGAAGGCCTGAACGCATCACGAAAGGCTCTGGAAACTGTTCGCGATCGGCTATCGTGAGTAGCTCCGCGAATAATTCATGAGTTTTCAAAGTACGGGAAAGTACGACCTCGTCATTTGCGATATCGACGGGTGCCTGTCGTCGGAGTCTCACGCTCCGATTAACGACACCGCGCTATCAAAAATCGCCGAGCACAACCGACTGGCAGTCTCCCAGAAGGATCGTCCGATCGTGACGCTGTGCAGTGGTCGACCGATTTCGTTTGTCGAAGCCATGTGCCGCTTTATTCACAACACGTTGATTCCGTGCATCGGGGAGAACGGCGTCTGGCTGTACTGCCCGGACTTGAATAAGTTCGAAATGGACCCGGCCATCACCGCCGAACACCTCGAGGCGGTGCATACAGCGTCGAAACTCCTTCGCGAGAAATACCAGGCAAACGGAGTCATTGAACAGCCCGGCAAAGCTGCCGCAGTGACGCTTTATCATCCTGACACGGCGTACCTGCGATCGATCCTGCCTGCCATAAAAGACGAGCTGGCAGCTCGCGGCTGGCCTTTCCGAGTGTCGATGACGTGGTTCTATATCAATTGCGATTTGACTCACGTCAACAAGGCAACGGGCATCGAGCGACTGTTCGCTCGGACCGGCATCGATCCCGCAAGGACGGCCGCGATCGGCGACACGATGGGCGACAAGTTCATGGCCGACAGCGTGAGCTTCTTCGCCTGCCCCGCCAATGCCGAAGCCGAGATTAAGCAATCTGCAAACTACATCTCACCCTATGAAGAAATCGACGGCGTTTTGGATATCCTTCAGCGGTTGAATGAGCTGTCTTAGAACGTTTCCGAAATTGGGACCTCGTCGGGAAGACTCACCATGAGCGACATGCCGGACGAACCGTTTTCCCGTCGAGCCTGCCTGAAGATTGCGGCCGCTTCCGCGAGTGCTCTGGCAACGGGTGACGTTCTCTCAACGGCAGCCTTGGGAGAGTCACCGTCGCCGCCCCGCATCCCAACTTGACATCGCGCCCCGCGAGGGGATGACGAGTCAACGTTAATTTTGATTGGCCTAAGCAGACCGAGGATTGGAAAACAACGTCATGAACAAGCTTCTCAACACAGCATTCGCGGCTCTCGCCGTGCTCAGTCTATTAACGATACCCGCCCGAGCTGAGCACGAAGGCAAAATTCAGGTCCTGCTCCTGGGTGACAGCACAACCGAGGGCAGCATCCCGCGAATCATGAAGCCAAAGGGGCCTCATCTGGAAAAGGTGATCGAGCAACTGCTTGCGGCCGAGGGCGATCTGCCGTCGACGCACGTCATTCAATCGGGAGTCAGCGGCGAATACATCCGCCGGCTGATCGATTCCGGACGCTACGACAAAGCCGCCGCAAAACTGCCCGGACTCGACTACATCTTCGTGCGTTATGGCATCAACGATCGAGCGCGTGTGGAGGACTTCGAAAACGAATTCCCGAAACACCTTCATGAACTCATCGGACTACTCCGACGTGATCACCCACAGGCGATAATTGTTCCGACAACGAATATTCCGTTCTCCGGTCCAGAGGAAACCGCGATGATGAACGACCTTGTCCGACAGGTTGCGGCGAAGGAAAATCTGGCCGTCTTCGATTTGAATCCTCGTTACGCGGCTGAATTGAAGAAGGGTATGAACGTGCTCAACTATCGACGATACCCGTTGGCAAAGGTCCCGGAAAAATTCCACGAACTCGTCAAACCCTACGTCCATGGCGCGAGCGTGCTGGTGATGAGCAACGAACTCGACGGCATCCTCGACCACCTTCCCGGCTGGTTCAGCGACCGCCACCCGAACCTCGCCGGCTACAATGTCATCGCCGATGAAACCGCCAAATACCTCGCACCGCTGATCCGTGAGAAGTTCCCACCGAAATAGTCGCACTGGCGACTTAGATCAGTGTCGTCAGAGATGACGCGCTGTGTGCGTCTTCGAATCTCACGCAAAGGCGCAAAGGCGCAAAGATTGGCTTCAGTACTTCGCGTGATTCAGTTTTGGTTGCGGTTTCGCTGCTTTGGGAACGTGTCACGACTCAAGTCGACGCCGCACGACTCATCGTCGAAAACATCGATGAGCGCAAGAAAAGAACCCTCCGAAATTCCCGAGGAATTCAAAGGGTTCGCCAACGTTTCTGCAAAAATACCCCCGGAACGATTCGAATCGTATCGTCAAAACTGCTCGACGTGGCAACTGGTTACGCGAATCAGGCATCGTCACCTGGCACGAAATCCGGCACGACTGGTGCGCGGGACGTGGCTTTAAAGGTGCTGATTGAGGCTTGGCCAACTCTGACGGAATCGACCGTCAACACAATTATTCGATTGGCTCAAGGCGATTCTGCCGTAAGGCGATTCGATTGAGCTGAGGCTACTCTACTTGGCCACCACAACGAAACAATTTCACCGAGATCTGCCAGGATCAACTTCAGCAGGCTGAATAGTTACCTCAAATTTTCAATCACGAAAAACACAAGACGCACGAAACAGGCTGACATTTCAGAACATTATTTTCGTGTGTTCGGTGTCGTTCGTGGTTCGTATTCATCAAGAGGATTCGTCAGGAAAAGCCGTCCACACGTCGACAGGCAGATTGCAGCTCATGGCGACGTTCGGCCAGTACAAGCCGCATAATCCTTAAAGCCCGACCCTGGTTGCGGTCGATGAGACACTGTTGGACAGCGTCTCGCTGAGACGCCGTCGGTGCGTCAAGATCGGTCACCGCTTCCGGGGGGTACTGGGTGAGAATTGAGAGAAACAGCAGGCGGACAACGCTTCATCAGTCTGCCGCCCTGCGCAAGTCGTCGTTACAACGACTTCGCATCCCGGCCATCCTTGCTTGCCTGTTGGCTACTCTGGCCGTGG
>JBLFXD010000095.1:0-12207 GCA_047611045.1 Planctomycetaceae bacterium
GTCTTCCCACAGTCCAGCGACTCGGTGACGAAGTCGTGTGAAAAGCGAGTCCCTCTGATTCAGTCTAAACCTGCCTGAAACGACCGTTCAACTTGACGTTTATGGTGAATTGTCGGGCTCGGAACAGGCAGTCAGGCTCTGCATCATTTCGGACAGCGGACTCTCTGAAATCGTCACAAACCGCATCGTCGGGTTCGACCTGTACGTTGTCGCAAGATTAACCTGCACACGGACCACGGTCCCTGGCAGCTGAAGATTACTGCTTTCGGCCCTGCGTACCGCGCATCAATCGGAAAGTGAGGAGCAAGAATGTTCACACAATCGATTCGACGAATTGTTGTCAGTTCTTTCTGCCTGTTTGCAACCGCTTCGACGGCGAACAGCCAGCATCTGGAGATTCTGATCCGAGGCGGGCGGGTTGTTGACGGGACGGGAGCTCCGTCTTACGTCGCCGACCTCGGCATCGCCGACGGAAAAATTGTTCGCATTGGTCGACTGACAGATGCGGATGCCGACGTCGTGATCGACGCCTCGGGGTTGATCGTCGCTCCGGGCTTCATCGACATGATGGGGCAGACGGCTTCGCCGATGGTCGAGGATCCGAAGACGGCGATCAATCTGCTGACGCAGGGCATCACGACGATCAATGCGGGCGAAGGCGCGTCTGCCGCTCCGCTGAGTGACACCGATGGTCGACGCAAAGGTTGGACGACGATGGCCGAGTATTTCACTCTGCTTGAGTCGAAAGGGCTGCCAGTCAACGTCGTTCAGACCGTCGGGCATACTCAGGTTCGACGAATTGTCCTCGGCGATGTTGAACGACGACCGACTGGCGACGAACTGAAACGAATGCAGGCGCTCGTGCGGGAGGGGATGGAAGCCGGCGCGATCGGCGTTTCGACGGCGTTGATTTATCCGCCGGCCGTTTACGCCGAGACCGAAGAGATTGCCGCGCTGGCATCCGTCGCCGGCGAGTACGGCGGGCGTTACTACACTCACATGCGGAACGAAGGCGATCGGTTGCTCGAAGCGATTGACGAGGCTCTCGAAATCGGCCGCGCTGGGAACAGTCCAGTCCACATCTTTCATCTGAAAGCGGCCGGCCGTCAGAACTGGGGCAAGATGCAGCTCGCGATCGCGAAAATTCGAGCGGCACGAGCTGATGGCGAACAGGTCACCGCCGACATTTACCCCTACGTAAACAACGGCCTGGGCATCGCCGCGTTGATTCATCCTCGACATTTCACCGATGGTTACGACCGGCTGCGAGCACGACTCGATGATGCAGAATTGCGAGCCGAAATCCGCAAAGAAATGGAGACGACCGACGGCTGGGAAAACTGGTTTCGACATGCCAGCCACGATTGGAATCGCATCATCATCGGACGAAGCAACAGCGCCCGGTACGAGGGCCTCGATGGACAATCCGTGGCGGCCATCGCCAAGGCGAAGGACGAAGATCCCTGGGACACATTCTTCAACCTCGTTCGCTCCGGCGCGTTCGCGTTGCCCGAGACGATGACCGACGCCAATAAAATTCTCGCGATGCAGCAGAACTTCGTGTCATTCTGCACGGACGTTGGTCCAGCCGGCGGTGGTCGCATCGCTTCTCATCCGCGAGCGTTCGGGTCGTTCCCTCGCCTGTTGTCACGCTACGTAAGAGATTTTGGAGCAATCTCGCTGGAGCGAGCGATTGCTCAAACAAGCGCCGCAGCTGCAAACGACGTGCTGGCCTACGACCGCGGCCGGATCGCCATCGGACTGGCGGCTGACATCGTCGTCTTCGACTACGAAAACCTCGCTGACCGAGCCGACTTTGCAAATCCCCATGCCTTGTCTGAAGGGGTGAAGCATGTCGTCGTGAACGGCCAACTTGTGCTGAAAAATGGGAAACTAACCGACGCACTTCCCGGCCGCGTGCTGCGAGGTCCAGGCTACCGCGAGGAAACAGCGTCTCACAACGTTTCATCCGGCGAGGATGACGAACGGTTTGCAAGCTACGACCGGCTGATGCACGACTTCATGAAAGAACATCGTGTGCCGGGAGCGTCGATCGCGGTCACTGATCGAGGCCGAGTCGTCTTTGCACGAGGCTATGGTTATGCCGACATCGCGGCGAAAGACGTTGTGCAGCCGACGAGCCTCTTCCGCGTTGCCAGCATTTCGAAACCGATCACGGCCGTCGCGATTTTGCAGTTGGTCGAGCAGAAGAAAATGAAACTTGACGACAAAGTGTTCGAGGTGCTCGACTTCGAAGTCGACATCAAAGCTGCAGGAGACAAGTTTGAACCACGGCTACGAGACATCACGATCCGTCACCTGTTGGAACATCGTGGCGGGTGGGACCGCGGTCAGTCTTTCGACGCGATGTTTCAGTCGGTTCGCTTCGCGAAGCAAGTCGGAGTTCCGGCGCCTGCCAACCAGGCGGCTGTCATCAAGGCCATGCTCACTCAGCAGCTCGACTTCGATCCGGGCGTGCGGTACGCGTATTCAAACTTTGGCTACTGCCTGCTCGGTCGCGTGATCGAGAAGCTCGGCGGCCAGACCTATGAAACCTACGTTAAGAAAAACGTACTCGCCCCGATTGGCGTGACGGCGATGAAGATTGGAGCAACTCGTCTTGAAGGTCGTTCCGAAAACGAAGTTCGCTACTACCAGCCCGGAGTCGGCAAGTCCGTGTTCGAGGCCGATCTCGATCAGAACGTGCCGCATCCTTACGGAGCGTGGAATCTGGAAGCGATGGACTCTCACGGAGCGTGGATTGCCTCGACCACCGATCTGGCAAAGTTCGCCGCAGCGTTCGACGATCCGGACAACTGCCCGATTCTCAGCCGTAAAAGTATCGAGCTGATGTATCGTCGCCCGCCCGGCCTCGCAGGTCACGAAGAAGATGGAGCGAAAAAGGACGTGTTCTATTCGCTCGGCTGGTCAAATCGAGTCTTAAGCGGCGGCAGAATCAACCACTGGCACACAGGCTCGTTGCCCGGTACCGCCGCGATCCTGATCCGCCGTCACGATGGTCGAAACTTCGTCGCCTTACTTAACGGTCGCGTCAGCCCGTCAGCGAATCATCTCGGACGAGCCATCGACGGCCTGCTGCACAAAGCCGCCAACGAAGTCACAGCGTGGCCAACCGAGTAGAAAGCAACGATTCGAAGCGTAGGCTGGAACAAGCACCGCGCAGTTCCGGCGGTCGAGAGTCAAAATCCGTTCGAATTGCCGGAACTGCGCGGAGCTTGTTCCAGCCTACTTTCAGATAGAAGCAACGTTCGTTGCTTGCTCGTTCAGGCACTGGCCGGCGTTGCCAGAATGGTTTCGCGGAGTGAGGCGAAGTATTCGATTGGTTTTGCGAAGAATTGCTCGGGCAGAACGTCGTAGCTACGTAATGCCTGCTCGACATTTTCCCAACCGACATCGGCGGCTACGTTGAAGGCGACCAGGCCTTTGGTGATTCTCTCTTCCTTGTTCGCGCAGTTTCTAAACAGGAACGGTCGGCGGAAATAGGCGAACTGGACGACGGGTCGCAAAGCCAGAGTTCGAAGCAGAGGCCAGTCAAATTCTGCGACGGCTTTCTCGATGGTTGGCCCGACGATGTGCTGCTGCTCGGACAGAAAGTGCGCGCTGAAAACTTCGCGCCGTGCGTCATCGGTCAGCTCGACGCCGTGCTCGTTGGCGGTGTGAATTTGGTTCAGAGCCTGAAGCAAGTCGGCCGGAACGACTTTCGAGGCATCAGAATGCTTGCCGTAGCGTTTCGTGAAATGAAAGTTCGCGTAAACGTCAACGCAGACTCGGCGATTGATGTCTCGGAAAACGTTCGCGAATTCTTCGAGCTTCGCCAGCTTGCTCCGACGAGTCTCAGCGTTGAACGCGAACTGCCAGGAAAGAACCTTCCCCAGCTTCATTCCAAAGCCGAACCAGCTTCGAGCCCACAATGCTCCATGAGCGGCGATCAGCGGGAAAATGTGATTGCCGCCGGACTCCTTGAAGACGTGATGGTAGACGGTGGCCCGCTGCGAAAGATCCGTCAGCCCACCGGCCAGTCGAAGTCCGTCTGCCTGAAGTTTTTCGAATTCTGTTCTGAGGTCGTCGAGCGTGATCGTTGCTGCTGCCATCTCTCTGGTCCTTCGCAAGAGCTGAAAGGTTGTTGCGTTAGACGACTGACCGCAGTGGACCAGCTCGATTAACAGGAAACTGCGAGATTATTCCGGACTGCGAACACCGATCAGGAGGCAGAAACGTCGTCGTCGATTGGTCCATTTCACCCGCACGACGTGACAAGCCGAACATTGCTCGGCGACGACTTTGTTGCAGCGGCAGAATTCGCGACCCAACACCTGCTCGACTTCAGCCGTGTTGTACGTTTGCCAGCGACTTTTTCTTTCGGCTGCCAACGGAGTCTCATCGTGCCTCTTCTTACCTGTCCGAGTTGCCATGGCAGCCTGAATGTCGAATCTCTTCAGGAGATTCCAGTCTGGTGCTCGAAGTGCGGTGCCGATCTACCTCGAGACCTCTCGGCGTATTTCAAGGAAGAGACTGAATCGTCGATGCCGGTGTTTCAGGAAGCGCGGTCACAGGTTCGGTCGTTTGAAGAGGCATTCGCAGAACCCAAGTTGCTTCAGTCAATGCCGGGCAAACCAGAGCCGAAACCCACGTCGACACCTGATGATTCTCCCGACCGGGTGGCTTTGCAGGTGCAGGAAGTTCTTCGATCGGCAGGCCTGCCGAATGAGACGGCGTCTGTGACCACCTCGGAGCACGCGATCGATAGCGACGACCGATTCTCGAAACACAATTTGCGAGTTGGACTGTTGCTGGCGTTCTGGGGTGTCGGAGCGAGTCTGTTTCTGGGAGCGGGCGGTGGAAGCGGCCATGAATCGATCGACTCGACGGCTGACTTTCTGCAGATGCTGATGGTGTTTTCCGGGATCGCTCTTTTCGTCAGTGGCCTGGGAATTCGTGAGGGCGAGAAGTGGGGCTACCAACTCGCTCAGGTCAGCGCTGGTTTTCAGATTTTGTGTGGGCTCTTTTTCATCGTCACCTGGCAGCAGCTTCGAGCGGCTTCCGTCGAACTTGAAGAGGCCGTTGCGGTCTCGACGTTCGTTCGAGTGAACCTCGACCTGCTGATCGGACTGGTAGACGGAACGGGACTAGCCCTCTTTCTTTACAGCCTCCGTAGTAAAGAGCGGGTTGACCGAAGCGAGCAACGAAACCGGCAGCGAATGGCGACGATGTTTCCCGAGCGGGCATGACTGGCCAGTGTGTAGGGTGGGCACTGCCCACCAATTACTTACCAAACGACTGGTGGGCGGTGCCCACCCTACAGCCCGTCGGAGTAAGTGGCACACTTTACTGATTGGACTTTCGGCGCCAGAGTTCTGTCCAACGCGTCATGTCACTATCCGACATGGCAAACAGAATTCAAACCGCTTCCGAAAGTTGACCATGCCGCTCGACCCTCAGGCGAAGGCGTTTCTTGAACAGTCTCCGCCGGCCCCACCGTTTCCGCACGATACGGAGTCGATCAACGAAATCCGCAAGCTGACTGCGCGTCTTGAGGGAGACCCCGAGCCGGTCGCCAGAGTCGAAGATCGGCTTGTGCCTGGCCCGACCGACGGAGTCGAGATTCCCGTCAGAATCTACTGGCCCAATGCGAGTGCCGGGTCGGATTCTCCGAAAGCTGGCTTCGTCTTCTTTCACGGCGGCGGTTGGGTGCTGGGAAATCTCGACGCTTACGATCACGTCTGCCACGCATTCGCGAACGCCGGAGACTGCGTCGTCGTGTCGGTCGATTATCGACTCGCCCCGGAACACCGATTTCCCGCTGCGGCTGAAGATTCTTACGCCGCGACTGTCTGGACGGCTCAGCATGCCGACGAGCTGGGTATCGATCCGAAACGAATCGCCGTCGGAGGCGACAGCGCCGGTGGGAATCTTGCGGCCGTCGTCAGCCTGATGGATCGTGACCGAGGGACGTCGCACGTTTCTTATCAGGTGCTGATTTACCCGATCACCGACGCCAATCTGGAAACACCTTCGTACATCGAAAACGGTCAGGGATATTTTCTCACGACCGATCGGATGGCGTGGTTCTGGGACCTGTACCTGAGCGATCCGTCCGAGGCTTCGAACCCGTACGCGGCGCCGCTGCAGGCCGAATCGCTGGAAGGCCTCCCGCCTGCCTACGTGATGACCGCCGAATTCGATCCGCTGCTGTCAGAGGGCGATGCCTATGCCGACCGGCTTGAAGCAGCTGGCGTTCCGGTCGAGCGGGAACTCTACGACGGGCAGATTCACGGTTTTGTGCGTCGTATCGATCTTTATGACCGAGCGACCATTGCCATCAATCGGATCGGCGAGCTCATTCGTAGACTAAGAGACCGGGGCAACGATTGATCACACTGCGGTTCGTCGCGTGCCGAGAATCATATTGCCCCAACTCGTTAGCTGCTTTAAAGTTGGGACTTGTTTCAGGCGACACGACGATGCTGGCAAGGAAGCCTTATCTGTTAACGTGTCGCCAGTTGTGGGTGCATTTGCCGTGGCCCTTACCGAAATCGATCGAAGTCTGTTGAAGCGTTGCCTGGCCGAAGAGCCCGGTGCGTGGAAAGACTTTGTAGATCGATTCATCGGATTGTTCATCCACGTCATCAATCATACGGCCCACGCCCGTAGTGCTCAGCTCGTTCCAGACGATATCGACGACCTGTGTGCCGAGGTCTTCGTCACGCTGCTCGACGACGATATGGCCATCTTAAAACGCTTCCGCGGGAAGTCATCGCTGGCCACCTACCTGACGGTTATTTCGCGACGGATTGTCGTTCGGCAGATCGCTCAGCGTCGGCTCGCGAAAGAATTCGGACACGTCCCGGCTCATCAGTCGTCGATTGATCAGGCAAAGGCCAACGCAAACTGGGACGTAAAACGGATCGACGACAACGATCAGGTCGAGCGAATGCTGCAGGACCTGCCCGAGAATGACGCGTCGATCGTCCGGCAGTTCCACCTCGAAGGCCGGACTTACCGCGAGATCAGTTCGCGGCTGGGCGTACCGGAAAATTCGATCGGCCCAACCCTCAGCCGAGCTCGCGACCGCCTGCGAAACGAGACTTCGCCAAGTTGAGACCGGCGTCTCACCGAGGGCATTTTGTTGTAGGGTCCGACAAGCGCATCGCCGGCGTACCATTTGTCTGAACCGGTGAAATGGTACGCCGGCGCTGCGCTTGACATACCCTACGCGTTCTTAAAACCGGCGACCGATCACTGCACGAAGGCGACGTAGTAAAACCAGAGCCCCGTCACCGACGTCAGCACCAGATCGACGACAGACGCCCAGCCGAGTTTTTTGTGCAGAGGGCTGTGGTCACTCGGAGCGGGCGGCTGCGGCATCCGCCGCAGAGCGAGCACGATGGTCACTGCCCAGAGAATCGGACTCGTCACGGCAAACACGAGATGGATCCACAACACATACCGGACCGATTGAAGCTGGTCGGCACTCAGTGGAATCTCTCGCTTGGCGACGACGTTCTTCCAGCCGCCCTGAATCATCTGCATGTCGACTTCAAACGCTCCGACCGCGATCAGCAGGACGACCGCCAGTCCGAGTTGCAGGTTTCGATGAGCGACGTACTTTCCTTTGAACTTGACCAGATAAATGCTGTAAAGCAAGACCGGCACGATGGCTGCCAGCGCGCAGACGACAAAGTCCAGCATGAAGGACGTTCGAAACCCCAGAAACCCGTCAGCCATCAGAAGTCGCTCCAGAAGCAAAAGCACCTCGTGCCGCGAGATCCTGCAAGCACTCGCGGGTTGTAGAACGGAGCGGGTATCATTGAAAGACGTATGTCAGCCAGCCGGTGAGGCATCGATCAAAACCTGCCCTACGACTCTGTACGGATCGATTTTCTACGATTCAATTCTCGAAGTTCCAACTGTTGATCTCCCTTGAAAAAACAAACAGCTACATGTCTAGTCGGACCTGAAAGCGGCGGCGTCACTCCTGCCGAGTGGCTGATCGTCGCGCTGGGGGCGGCGTTGTTGTTTGCCGCGACGTTGAATGCTCGGCAGTTGCAGAGTGCGAATGATCGGTCTCGGTGGTGTACGGTGTGGTCGCTGGTTGAGCGTGGCACGTACCAGATCGACGAGATCGACAAGAAATCCGGCTGGACGACGATCGACAAGGTGCTTCACGACGAGCACCTGTACTCGTCGAAGCCGCCGCTGCAGTCGACCGCCGTGGCCGGTGTTTACTGGGTCGTCAAGAATATTCTGGGGTTCGATCTTCTTAAACAAACTGCGGATGCGGCTCGGCTGATCCTGCTGATCGTCAACTGGCTGCCCTTGGTGATTTCGTTCATTGTTCTGGCGAGGTTGCTTGCAAGGTCGTCCGAGAATCAAACAGCAAGGTTGATCGCGCTGGCAACGTTCTGCTGCGGATCGCTCGTCACTGGCTACGCGACGACGTTGAACAACCACTCGGTCGCGGCAATGTGCCTGGTTTTCACGCTCGCTCCGTTGTTGCGGATCCTCAGCGACGACAGCCGGCGCGGTCTCGACTTCGCGCAGGTTGGATTCTGGGCGGCGATGGTTTGCTGTCACGAGTTGCCTGCCGCGTTGTTCGGTGTTGCGACGTTCGTGCTGCTGGTTCGAAAGTCCGTGCCGCAGACAGCGAAGTGGTTTGTGCCTGCCGCGTTGCTTCCGTTGATCGTTTATTTCGTGACGAACTACCTGGCAACGGGCGGCTGGAAACCGTTTTACCTTTACTACGGAACCGAGAAGTACCTCTACGAAATCGACGGCGTGAGGAGTTACTGGCACACGCCGCACGGCATGGATCAAAGCCTGGATTCGCCACTCGTCTACTTTTTTCATTGCGTGATCGGCCATCACGGAATCTTCAGTCTGTCGCCAATCTTTCTGCTGGCGATCGTGCCTGTCTTTTGGAAAAGACTGCTGACGGAGCACCGGCTACGACCAGCGATTCTTCTGGGCGGAGCATTAAGCATTGCAGTGCTCGGCTTCTACCTCACGCGATTTGACAACTACAACTACGGGGGCAACACGTTCGGTCTGCGATGGATGATCTGGCTGACTCCGTTCTGGGTGCTGGCCATGGTGCCGACGCTTGAACGGTTCGCCACTCGACGGGCCGGGCTTGTCATTTCGCTGTTGCTACTTGGCGTGTCGGTTTACTCGTCGGAATCGGCGGCTAAGAATCCGTGGAGTTCTTCCTGGCTGTTCCAACAGATGGAGCAGGCCGGCTGGGTTGATTACTCAGATCCTCCGCCGCAGTTCCCGTTCAATCGAGTCCTGCATACGTGGTTCGCGACGTTGCCGAACGAAGATGCTGATGGAGCGTGGGTCGAATTCACCGCAGCCGGGAGCAGAGTCAGCGTCGGCGGCACTAGTTCTGACACCCTTCGTCTTTACAGCCTTGGGCGAAAGATGATTGAAGACGACCTCGTTCAGACGATCAAAGTTGTCTGGAACGAAGGTCGCTCCGACGAAAGGTCTGCGACATTCGATCTGGACGTTTTCGCGTTCGAAGACGGAAAGCCGATCGATGATCAGATTCCGGAGTCCAAGATCAAAGCGTCCGATTTTTCACAGTTCGAATTGTTCACGCTGCTGCGAGGGATTCCGACGGATCGGGCATTCCGACCGGCGACCGTGCGGCACATCAAAACGACCGTGCGAAACGACGCGTTTCGGTGCCAGCGCGCAGCGACGCAGGACTACCTCACAAATCCGAGGACGGGCCAACGCTTCCGTTACCGATGCGAATCATGGCTGACCGACGAAATTCCCTTCGGCTGTGCGCAGTTCGTCGTTTCCGAATACGACGCGACGACGGGTGAGATGTTCAAGCATCGCCGCTTCACGGTCTCGGCGTTCGGTAGATGATCGCCGAACAGCCCGCTACGCTGGCGGTTTCTGCTCGGGAAACAATCCGACAGAACCTGCGATTAGAAAGTGTGCCACTGGCTTTGCCAGTGCCTTCAGAAACGCTCCTGCAAAGGGAGAAAAGCACTGGCAAAGCCAGTGGCACACGGAGACCACGCGGTCTGTTTAGTAATCTGACAATTTGCGAACGCTTCACACCACTTTGGAGATAAACATGCACAACTTCGCATCCCCCGTTTCACGACGACAATTTCTGGCGACATCCGCGGCAGGCGCAGCCACGCTGGCCGGCATTTCCTCAGCATCAGCCGCCGATGCCGATTCCTACGGCGGGTTCAAGATGGGAGTTCAGAGTTATTCGCTGCGAGGCTTCGACGCCGTCACCGCTTTGAAGCATACGAAAACGCTCGGCCTGAAATACTGGGAGGCTTATCCCAAACACGTCCCGATGGGCACGCTTCCGGATCACGTCGCCAAACAGCGGAAGATGCTCGCCGACGCGGGCGTTCAACTGGTCGCTTACGGCGTGCTTGGATTCGACGGCAACGAAACCAAAGCTCGAGAAGCCTTTGACTTTGCCAAGGCGATGGGCATCGTTTCTTTGAGCGCCAATCCGAACAAAGATAAGAAGACGTTCGATCTGCTTGACAAGCTTTGCGAGGAATACAAAGTCGCCATCGCCATCCACAATCACGGCCCGAACGCGAAGTACGACAAGATCAGCGACACCGTCGACATCGTCAAAGACCGGCACCCCCTGATCGGCGGCTGCGTCGACACGGGACATTACCTGCGAAGCGACGAAGACCCGGTCGAAGCCATCGAACGACTCGGTAAGCGGACGTTCGGCGTTCACTTCAAGGATGTCAAAACCGTTACTGAAGACGACAAGAGCAAAAAGCACTTCAAGATTCTGGGCGAAGGTGATCTCAACGTACTTGGCTGTCTGAAGGTACTGAAGAAGCTGGACTATCAGTACTGCCTGGCGCTTGAGTACGAAGAGAACCCGAGTAATCCGCTGTCCGATATCGAAGTCTGCTTGAAGACCGTTCGCGACGAGGTCGCGAAGCTGTAACGAAGGGTCGTGCGGAATTAACACTTCAATCGAACCGGGCTCGTCGAGTCCGGTTCTTTTTCTTACCTGCCTTAATGTCGGTTAGTCACCATGTTGAAAATCAAAGAGAAACTCGCCAGTAACGAAGTCGTCCGCATGATCGGAGTCGGTCGGCTGATGCATCACAACTTCCTGCAGATCCTTGGGGTGCAAGGAGGTTTCGACGGAGTCTGGTTTGACCACGAACACACCGGTTTCACGATTGAGCAGCTGGAGATTTCGTCGCTGACGACAACGAGCGCCGGTCTGGAAAACTTTGTTCGAGTCGCACCGACCGATTACGCATTGGTCACTCGATGCATGGAAGCAGGCGGTGGCGGAGTGATGGCCGCTCAGATTTTTACCGCCGACCAGGCTGAGCAGTTTGTGAAGTGGGCGAAGTTTGCTCCGCGCGGAAATCGTGGCCTGAACGTTGGTGGCCGCGACGGCGGTTTCGCTTCAACGCCAGCTGCTGAGTTCTGTGAACGATCCAACCGCGATTCGTTCGTAGCGATCCAGATTGAAACTCGACAATCGGTCGAGGAAGTCGACGCCATCGCCGCGATCGACGGAGTTGACCTGTTGTTCGTCGGGCCGGCGGATCTCAGCCAGAGTCTTGGGGTGACCGGCGAATTCTTTCACCCGGACTGCATCGCCGCTGTCGACCGAGTCTCAGCGGCCTGCAAAAAACACGGCAAGTCCTGGGGAGCCGTCACGGTCAGCCCGGAACACACCGAGATGTACTACGACAAGGGCTGCCGGCTGATCTCGCCAACCAGCGACGCCAAGATCGTCAACGCCGGCATCGCCACGCTGAAACAGCAGTACGAGAAGCTGTTCTCGATGTAGAGTTTGTTGTTCGACCGACTTTTCTTCGACCTACTCCCTTGGAGAATTCCCGTATGGCAAAGTTCATATTCCATTCGGTGCTTGCGCTTTCGATGGTTTCGGCCGTGACGAACAGCGGCCTCGCTCAAGAGCCGAAGGCAATGACCAGCCAGGACGTTGAGCACCTGGTCAAAGAACTTTCCAACTGGGGTCGCTGGGGCAAAGATGATCAACTCGGAACGCTGAACCTGATCACGCCTGAGAAGCGGCAGGAAGCCGCGAAACTCGTCAAACGCGGAGTGTCGGTTTCGCTGGCCCGCAATGCCGAGACCACCGAAGCCGCCGACAACCCCAAACCGTTTGGCCACACAATGCTGGCTTTCGGG
>JBLFXD010000096.1:0-12194 GCA_047611045.1 Planctomycetaceae bacterium
GTCTGGCACCGATCGTGGTTGAACCGACGGCCTCGGTGAAAGACGCCGCGTTCACGCAACATCAGCAACCGTTTTACGGCAGCCGACAAAACTGGAAGGCATGGGGCTACTCGGTGCGGACTGCTCGGTGGCGGTTCACTGAGTGGCGAACGATCTCTGATGGCAGTGTGATCGCTCGGGAACTTTACGATCACGAGCATGACGGACGTGAAACGAAAAACCTGGCCGCCTCACCCTCGCACCGAGCGATCGTCACGCAGCTCGCCGAGCGACTGTCGCAGCAGTTTCCAGTAGAGTCGAAGAACTGAAAGCTCGCACACAGACTTGATGGTGGAACTCGTTTTGAGCGAGCCCCAGATAGAAACGGCGGGCACGCGGTCGTCGTCACGTTGATCGTCGAACGCTCGATCGAGATTCCTCAGCAGAGTCTGTCGCCTGTTGCTCAGTCACTGTGACGAATTCCTGCCAGTGTGTTTTGCAGAAAGTCGATTGAACCATGCACGTTTCACGTCACGAAGGACGATCCGCCGTTTCTGGTTTTTCACGGCGGCAATGACAAGACGGTTTTGATCGACCAGTCAGAGCGAATCAACGAGGTCTACATGAAGGCTGGGTTGCCGATCGCTCTGCACGTGCTCAAAGGTTCGGGGCATGGCGGTAAAGAATTCTACGCGGGTGAGCGACGCGGACTCGTTCGAGTGTTCCTTGCAAAACATCTTCGGTAACGCTGTGCCAACACTCTTTCTGTCCGCCGGACAAGAATCGGAATATGCAATGAAGACTCGATTCGCGGTGCTCGTTGTTTTGGTGTTTTCCCTGACGCAGCTTGCCGAGGCGGCGACGCCTAACGTTGTCATTCTGCTGGCCGACGATCTCGGGTATCAGGACGTCGGCTGTTACGGCGGGCCGGTCAGGACGCCAGCCATCGACGGACTGGCTGCGAAGGGTGTTCGGTTTACGGATTTCTATTCGGGATGTGCGGTGTGTTCGCCTTCGCGGGCGACACTGATGACCGGGCGGCATCACATTCGCGCGGGAGTTTACAGTTGGATTCACGATGCCAGCCAGAATTCGCACCTGCTGAAGCGTGAAGTCACGTTGGCTGAGATTCTCAAACAGAACGGCTACTCGACGGCTCACATTGGCAAGTGGCATCTTGGTCTGCCAACGGGACAACGCAAGAAGCCAACTCCTGACCAGCACGGGTTCGACCATTGGTTTGCGACGTGGAACAATGCCGAGCCCAGCCACAAGAACCCACACAATTTCATTCGCAACGGCAAGCCGGTCGGAAAGCTCGAAGGATACTCATGCCAGCTCGTCGCAGACGAGGCGGTCGACTGGCTCGACAATCACCGCGACAAGGACTCGCCGTTTTTCCTGAATGTGTGGTTTCATGAGCCGCACGCTCCCATTGCCGCTCCGGACGAGATCGTCGAAGGCTATGGGAAACTGAAGGACAAAGCGGCGATCTATTCCGGGACGATCGACAACACAGATCGAGCCATCGCCCGACTGCTGAAGAAATTGGCGGAGATTGATGACCCGAGTAACACGCTGATTGTTTACGCGTCGGACAACGGCAGCTACCGCGATGATCGAACCGGAGGACTGCGAGGCCGCAAAGGGCTGAACTGGGAAGGCGGCATCCGAGTCCCTGGAATCTTCAGCTGGCCAGGAACGATCGAGCAGGGCGTTGCCGCGACGAATCCGGCTGGTCTGGTCGACGTGCTGCCAACCGTATGCGGATTGCTCGGAGTTGATAAGCCGGCGGGGGTGCATCTCGATGGCTCAGATTTGTCCTCGGTTCTGACGGGCCAGGGGGACAAGTTCACGAGGCATCAGCCGCTGTTCTGGCATCTTCAGAAGTCTCGCCCGGTCGTCGCCATGCGTGACGGCAAATACTCGTTGGTCGCCGATCCTGATTACGAGCTTTCGACGAACAACATGTTTCAGGAAGCGTGGATCCCGAGAGTTAAATCCGGCGGTTACAGGAACTTTCAATTGTTCGATTTGGCCACCGATCCGAAGCAGACCACGAACATCGCCGACAAACATCCGGAGCTGCTTGCTCGGTTGAAAGGCAAACTGCTGAAAATCAACGCGAGCATCATGGCCGACGGTCACGACTGGCACTTGAAGAAGTAGGTCAGGCTTTGCCTGACGAAGTCACGGCTCAGGTTCTTGAGGTCTGATATTTCAGGTGAGCGGTTTTAACTTCGTCAGGCGGAGCCTGACCTACGGACTTGCGATTTATTCTGGAGAGGTGATCTCGATGAAGTGTCGACTTGTTTGCTGCCTGCTGGTGATGGCAAATCTGCTGCTGGTTTCGATTCGCGATTTGGCGGCGGAAGCTGCGAGGTCGAAGAAACCGAATATTGTTCTGATCATCTCGGACGATCTCAGTTGGGGAGACCTTGGCTGCTATGGGCAGAAGGAAATTCTGACGCCCAACATCGACCGATTGGCGAACGAAGGCATGCGATTTACGAATGCTTATGCCGGAAACTCGGTCTGTGCTCCGTCGAGGTCCTGCCTGATGCAGGGACTGCATCCAGGGCATGCACGCGTTCGAGGGAATTCGTACAAGGCCTATCGTGAAGGACTGGCGAAAGATGACGTGACGGTTGCGGAGATTTTGAAAGACGCCGGGTACGCGACGGGGCTGTTCGGCAAGTGGGGCCTTGGACTGATGGGGCAGCCGGACGCGATTCCGAATCGGAAGGGTTTCGATCAATTCTTCGGGTACCTCAATCAACGTAAAGCTCACAGCTACTTTCCGCCGTTCCTCTGGGACAACACAACGAAGGTCAACTATCCCGCGCACGCTGGCCATGAACATCATGCTCAGAGCAAATACGACGCCGACGGCTTGGTGATGCCACACGGGATCGCGGTTCCGAAGAAGGCGAAGTTTTCGTACAACGAGATCCACGCCCGGTCGCTCGACTTTGTTCGGGATCACAAGGATGAGCCGTTCTTTCTTTACCTTGCCCATACGCTGCCGCACGGTCCGGCCATCGCTCCGAAGCTTGGTCCGTATCGAGACAAACCGTGGGCGATCGGACACAAAGAGTGGGCGGCCATGGTCACTCGGCTGGATGAAGGAGTCGGCGACGTGCTGGCGCTTCTGACGGAACTCGGCATCGACGAGAATACCATCGTTCTATTCGCGTCGGACAACGGCCACAGCACGCACGGGTATGATCGCGACAGATCGGCGACACCGATCGGCAAGCACTTCAACAGCTTCGGTCCGACGCGCGGCCGCAAGGGCGACAGCTACGATGGTGCCTTCCGGGTTCCGGCTGTCGCGCGATGGCCGGGCAGGATCAAGCCCGGAACAGTCAGCGATCATTCATGGGCCTTCTGGGACTTTCTCCCCACGGCTGCAGAACTCGTCGGCGTTGCTGACGAGGCACTTCCAAAGACTGACGGGGTCTCGATTCTGCCGACGCTGCTCGGAAATTCGAGCGAGCAGCAGCCTCATGAATTCCTCTACTGGGAGTACAACCAGAACCAGGCCGTTCGAACCGGTGACTGGTTCGCTCATCGCAAGACCGGCGGACAGGTCGAGATCTACGATCTGAACTCTGACCCGCAGCAGCAGTTGAACCTGGCGGCTAAGCATCCTGAGTTGGTCGAGAAAATCGGTCGTTGGATGGACGACTCGCATTCCCCAAGTGATGTTTGGCCGAGTCCGGGCGAGTCTACAAAACAGTTTCAGACTCGGCTTCGTGATGCTGGGATTCGTCCACGTCAGGTCAACATAGACGGTTGAGGCCGGTCCAGGGCGACGGCCGGTCCAGGGCGACGGCACTTCCAGGGCCGCCTTACTGTGCAGTCTGCCTGTACTACCAGGTCGCAGGTTGCGAATCGAAGAAGCTGCGTCGCTTCGATCGGATGAGTTTACCGAGGCATCTGCGACCTGCGTGGTTCGTAACTTGTTTTATGCAAGCGAGTTACGGGATCAAGTCGCTGCGAGTGTCGATCTTTGAGCGGGCCGTGCGTTTTCTCGACCGCTACCTTGCTGTTGTCCGGTTCTCGCGGTCGGCCTTACGGTATTACCTAAGGAACCTGCGGCTTTCGGAGCCGCCGACAGACAAGGTAATGCAGGATGCTCAGATTGCTGAGGAACCACGGACGGTCCGCTACACGATTGACGAAATCTCCAACGAACAGGCGGCCTTTGCCGAGTCAGGGGCCGTGTGCGCGCGGTCGTGCGCGGCAGTGGAATCCACTGGCTGTTGTCGCTGTGTTGCTCGTCTTGCTGATGGTTGGTTGCCAGGGCATGGGGCTGACTTCGGATGAGCCGTTTTCTACGTCCGACATTGATCACTTCTCCTCTGAGTCTGACGAGTCAGAGATCGAGGTCTTCAATGAGCGATTCTCAAGCCACGTGACACACAGACCGCTGACGCTTCGAGAAGGCTTCCGAAGAGACGCCATCGATTTCTGGCCGATGGTCGGTCACGATGCGAAGCAAATAGTTACTGCGCGAAACGCCGCGATTCTGGGAGTTGCCCTGGGCGGTTCGCTGATTATTCTTGACGATCTGGACGGACAGGTTCGGCGGAACACGGCTCAGCATCCTCAGCGGTGGGGCAACACGTCCGAGTCTCTTGGGTACCTCGGCAATGCCGAAGTTCAGGTTCCCGTGTTGCTCGCGATTCATGCCAGCAGTTTGATGAACGAGGACGAGGAGCTGCACGATCTCAGCACAACCATGCTGAGTGCCTATGCGATAAACGGGCTGAGCACTGTCGCGATTAAAGGAGTCGCCAATACAGATCGCCCTACCGATCGGTGGAACAATGGCGAGTACGGCTTTCCATCGTTCCACGCGTCGAGCAGCACAGCGATTGCGGCGGTGCTCGACGAATACTACGGACCCTCTGCCGGATTGCCCGCTTACGCTCTCGCCGGATTGATTGGTTGGAGCCGGATCGACCAGCGAGACCACGACCTGTCAGACGTCGTGTTCGGAGCGGCGATGGGCTACGTGATTGGCAAGTCCGTTGCGAGGCATCACCTGAAGGATGGCTCGCAGATCAGCGTTCTGCCATCGGTTGATCCGAGCAGCGGTTCCGTCGAGCTTCTGGTCGAGGTCCCGTTTTAACATGGTTGGATCAACAACCAGAAAACGACGTAGCTCTGGCCGCGGATCTGTGGATGCGATCTTCGTCTCGCGCAGTGACAATTGCCTCGCTCGGTTGATCCTCGTTTTCTTCTGCGTCGCGTTTGGGTTCTCTCAGAACGTCTCGGCCGAGCAGGACCGAGAGCATTTATTTCGCGTCAACATTCCGGCCAATCAGAACTGGGTGAATACTCACGCGCAGGTCGTGGCAGGAAAAACGCTGACGGTCGTATCCGACGGCACCATCCAGATAACCCGACCGGGGCGAACAAATCTGGTGAGCATTCTGGGGCCGGAGGGGACGTTTCATTTCCTCGACGAGGAATCCCAGCTGTGGTTTCCTTTGCCTGCTGCTGGTGCGGGGCCGGCTCCGGCTTACGCATTGATCGGTCGCCTTGGCGAAAACGGTCGTCCGTTCTACGTTGGCAGAAACCACAGCATCCTGGCAGCGGAGTCTGGTGAACTCTGGCTCGGAATCAATGACGACGTTTGTCGCGAAAACAAAGGGCACTTCTCGGCTTCGATCCGAATCGGTGGCCCATTGACACCCGTTTCGGTGCGAGATCGGGTGATTGTTGAAAGTCCAAACGCTGCACCGCTGCCGGATTCACGAGTGCTGGTTTTCTATGTCGACGGGTTGCGACCGGACATCGTCGAAGAAATGTCAGCGATGGGGCACTTGCCAAACATCACGAGCACGTTTCTTCAGGGAGGCACGAAGCTGCAACACGCTTACACGGTGTTCCCGGCCGACACGATCACGTCCAATGGGACAATGTGGACCGGAACATTCAGCGATCGTCACGGCGTGAAAGGACAGATTGGCTTCGATCGACGAACGCGGCGAAGTCAGAACTTCCTGGGAACTGACGGCCCGGTATCCAACGGAAGATTCCTGATGCCGCAGGGGCTGGAACGCGGGCTGCTGAGGACCGGCGAAGCGGCCGTTCGCCTTACCAAGGGCGACGCAGCCGCTCAGCAGTTTCACGAACGACGAACGAGTGAAACGCCGACGGCGATGCACCATCTCGCCAAGGCGAATAAGACGTTTGGCGCGGGAATCCTTCCCGTGATGAGCGAACTGACTCCGGCACTCTGGACGCGGTACCTGACTGACGAGGCACCGCCGTTCGGGACTCATCAATCGGAACGCTACGTCGACGAGGCGAACACGGCCTACGCCGTCGATAACCTTTTCAATGAGGATCACGCGGTGACGGTCGTGTGGCTGCCGGAGACGGACTCGGCGAGTCACAACGATTTTCGTGGCCAGTTCGGAGTCGCCCGGCGGTCGATTGTCGAAGCGGACGGGCTGATTGGCGAGATGGTCGCCGAGTTACGAAGACGCGACCGACTCAAGAATACGTACCTGTTGCTGGTCAGCGATCACGGCCATATCGGCGGACGGTTCGGACATCTGGACCGTTACGATCTCGTCAACGAATTCTTCCACCAGCCCGCGAGAGTTGACGACAGCGGGAATCGCGTGGGCGGCGGCCTTGGCTTGTCCGTCCGCCAGTATCGTTACAGCAATCCGACGATCGGCGATGACTCCGACGATTTCGTTTTTGTTGATGCGGTCGGAACGGGAGCCGCCAGCATTTACCTGCCTCGCAAACACTACGGTGCTGGCGACTGGTCGGCACCGAACTCGGCTGCAGACCTAATGGAGTATCGAATCCGCGATCGTGCTCAGCCCGTCAATCTGATCGACGAGCTGATCCACATTGGGGCTGAGTCCAAACCGAATGGGCAGGCCCTCTCAGCACATTGGCAGTCCCAGAACAGGCACAGTGCTGTCGCGAAACCGGGGCCAGTGGATCTGGTGCTGGCAAGGATCGATGACGAGTCCATACTCATTGCGAATGGACACCGCGGACTGGCCGTCGTTGATCGACGAGTCGGTTTCGGAGGGCAATACGAGTATCGATATCGCGTTGTCCGAAACGTGCGCCCCTCTAACGACGGGAGACTCAAATTTGACGTAATCACGCAGCCGGCGACAGACCCGCTTCGCATGGTGGGTGCTGCTTCGCTGGATGTCTTCGGGCAGTACTTCGACGAACGATCATGGCTGCGGATTACGATGGGCACGCTTTACCCCGACAGTGTCGTCGCCATGTGTCGGCACATGCTGTGGGAGCCTCATCTGAAAGCTCGGGCGAACAGCCATGCGGCTGACATGGTTGTGACCGCGAATCCAGGCTGGCAGTTCAACACGTCTAACAAACCAGGCACGGCTCACGGTCACCCGTTTGTTGAAACGATGCGGATGTCGTTCTTCGTGGCCGGACCAAATATTCGACGTGCGGCGATTGTTACTGACCCAGTGCGTTCGGTCGATCTTCTGCCAACGATTCTGGAAATGGCCGGCGTTCCGTTTGAAGATCACGAATTTGACGGGATTCCAATTCGGTCCATCTATCAAACGAACGATGGGCAGGATCAAACGATGAGGATGCCGATGATCTGGCAGGACGTCGATCTGGGAGCGTGGGCACCTCGACAGTACTCGCCTCGTGAGGTTTATCCGGTTCAGCCGAAGTCGGTGAACAGGCCGGACTCGTTCTGGGATCTCAACAACGCCGCAAAGAATGCTCTCAGCGTGACGGAACTCAGCGTCAATCGTCTGTTTGACGACACGGTGCGGTTGATCGGCTTTCGGCAGCGACCGACACGGACAGTCTATCGCTGGACGCGGAGTGAACTGGATCGTAACGGGGTGACGCTGCCGGACCTGCAGCTCAATAAGGTGAGCCTGGGCGACTACAGTTGGTACTCGTCCGGTAATCTGCAGCGGATCAATAACGGAACTGACTGGGTTCAGGAGAAGATCGCTGCAGCGGACAAGACGTTAGCCGCACCTTTGGGAGCCCGAACCGTTCTGGGAACGCCACTGACGAACGGCGCAATAGACGCCGTGCAGTACAGCGCGTGGGAACTCCGGCGAGTTGGTACGTACGCCGCGTCGACGGTATTGGATCGCTGGCTGCTCGACGGCCTCGAAGATCGGACCGACCGAGTCATCAATATGAAGCTTGGCGAGCCCGCCGAGCTGCCCGCCGACTAAGTGACGTCAGCAATTCCTGCTTGTTGTTTTTTGCGACTTCTGTGCGGTCTTATGGCTGATCAGGAATTCATCGGAGACCTGGCCGCAAAACAGCACAGAAGACGCAAAAGATGATTCAGTATCAGTCACGTAAGATTGAAATGAAAAGCCGTAGCCAGGTTGAAACTTAGGAACGTGTCCCACGAATAAAGGATTGGAGTTCCACAGACTCATTGCGGCAGCCCAGGCTACGTCAGTTTGGAATGTCAGATCGCGCGGTCGAGTCGGCACTCAAACATGGCGACAGACACGACCAATGCGTACGATGTGTCGTTAATGATCTAAGACTTGGCCACCACCGCACGTTGTGCGGTCGAGCTGGTTGACTGCTGCCTTCAGCCTGAGGTTGATTCGATGAGTGAACTGGTTGTTAATTGCCCCAAGTGCACAAAGGGCTTGAAGCTTCGCGACCGGAGCAAGATTGGCAAGAAGGCTCGCTGTCCGAAATGCAGTCACGTCTTCGTGCTGACCGCTCCGCCGGAACCCGATCAGGGCGAAGACGAAGTCGAATTGAAGCTTGCGGCCGACGTTGCTCCTCAACCAGCACCTCAGCCGGACGCTCCCGCCGTCGGCGTGGCGGCTCGCTGGGTTCCTGACAACGCTCCCCCTCTGCAGCAGGCCGCTCAACCCGCACCCCAACAGGCAGCGCCGCAACAGCCGGTGAACCAGCAGCAGGTTCCGCAACAAGTCGCCCCTCAACAGCCAGCCACCGGTGCGTTCTTCGAAGCTCCAGCGGCAGGTCCCGTCGTTGTCGCTCCGGAAGACGCGGGTGGGGTGGCTCATCTGAAAGCTCTCAAGAAGAAAACCGCCAAACGACGAAACACCGCAATCGTCGCTGGCATCCTGACTGCCGCCGCCGTCGGCGGAGTGGTCTACATGGCTCAGGACCATCTCGAAGCCGCAAAGCTGGCTGAAGAAGAAGAGGCTAAACCGAGAGTCGACGAAGACCTGCAGGCCGAGAAAGAACAACTTCGCCAGAACACCGCCATCGCCAAAGCGTCCAGCCCGACAACTGGCGGACCGATCCCGATGAACTGTCTGCCGCTCGGGGCGCGAGTGATCATCAGCGTCCGTCCTGCAGAACTCTGGAAGGCCGGCAGTCGAGGTGAAGAGATCCGCTACTGTTTGGGAGAAGTGTTTGAAGACTGGGCTACCAACACGCTGACAGAACTGTGCCAGTTCGAGCCGGCTCAGATTGAGCACGCATTGATTGGAATTATTCCCGGCGAAGTTGGCGAACCTCCCACCATCGCCGCTGTGATTCGGCTGGTCGAAGCGGCGAAGAAATCAGAATTGCTCATTAAGTTCGGCGGAGAACGTAACCAGGACCACGGGTACCCAATCTACGTTCGAGACGACCTCAGCTTTCTAATCGGTTCGGACCTCAAGATGATCGCCGTCGCGCCGAGCGGAGTCGCCGCCGAAGAAATGGCAACAGCGGTTCAATACGCCAATCCTCAATCAGATGGCATCGACGCACTGCTCCCTCAGACCGACGCCGAACGGCACCTGACCCTCATCTTTGAACCTCGCAGCGTCGTTCGACATCGTGACACGATCTTCCCCGAGAAGGTCTGGCAGTTGATCGATCGGAGCATGGAATTCTTCAACGACGAAGAAGTCGAAACCGTCGCGTGGAGCATGCACTTTGGAGACAAGAAGTTTCATTCCGAAATGCTGATGCGAAATCAGACCATCATCATGGAGCATCTGCTGCAGACAGAAATGCGAAAGAAGCTGAAACAGCTGCCGTTTGATCTGGTCTCAATGGTCGAACGGATGAATCCCGGCGTCATCGGTCCTCGAAAGGTCATCGGAAGATTCCCAGCGATGGCTCAAGTATTCGCCATGTCGACGACCGGAGGAACAGGAACACGGTACGCTCAATTGACAACCGAGCTGCCAGAGCGGGCGGCCCCGAATCTCGCACTCGGTGGTTTGCTCGCCTGGGACGAGTCGACCCGAACGGACTTCAACACCGCAGTGAAACAGGTCAAACCCGAAGACACCGGCCCGAAACTTCCGGACCTGATCGTCGATCGGCTGAAGAAGGTGATCGACGTGGAATTCGTACGGACACCGCTGCAGGACGCTTTTACCTACGTCGCCGACGAATGCAAATGTGACCATTACATTGACGGCGACGCCCTCAAACTGAGCGCCTATACGAAGAACATGACACAGGACTACGTGGCGAACTGCAGCGGCCTGGACGCGATCAAATACATGGTCACTCGGCTGATCAACGGCCAGGAGAATCAAATGTGCATAGTGATTCAGCAGGAACAGAATCGGTTCCTGCTCACCACGAAGCCAGTGGCTAAAGAAGCAGGCCTCAAAATCTACGAGTTCAAGTAAGGTCGGCTCATGGAAAGTCGGCAACCAATCACCGAATCGCAAAATGCCTGCCCGTCGTGCAGGACACGTCTGAGAGTTTCGCTCAAGGCGGAATCGAAGACAGAATTTGACTGCCCGGAATGCGGAGTCGCCCTCGTTGCACGGTCGACCGAGAACGGCGACGTCGAAGTTTCGACCGCCGCGAATGCACAGGAGCTTACTCCGCCCACTCAGGGAGTACTGCGACTTCACGCCGTTTGGTCGGCCAAGAGCCGAACCATCGCGGCTGCCGTTACCGCATCATTCGGCTTTCTATTGGTCATCTATCTGACAACATCCGACCGCAAGCCGGTCCATCGTTCAGCCAGGGACGCCAACGGAACGGTCGGCAACGCTGGCACGGAAACGGTCGCGGGTTCTAACAAATCGAATCAGCCACCAGGCGGAATGACCGGATCAGAACGTGACGCAACGGCGGCCATGCCGGTCGCTTCAAATCACGAAACCAACTCGCCCTCACGTCGTCACACGGAAGTTGGCTCCGAGAACGCAACCACTTCTTCGTCAAAGGCTGCGCCAACCGACTCAGAGTTGGCCAGCACGATTTTGAATGAACCACCCATCGCCTTGACTCTACCGACGATCGGCGATGAAAAACCGACACGTCCAGCGGGCTCCGTCCAGCTGATCACTGGCAATGAAGAAACTGACCGGTCAGATCCGCCCGGACATCCAGACGGCAACGGAGCAACCGCGAAGACTGACGATTCAAAAGTTGCGACTCATAATCCGACGGACAAAGAAGCCACTAAGCCGATGAACGTTCGGCAACGGCTTGAAATCTCGATCCTCAGCTTTCGACAGACGAAACCCGTCCCCCTTCGCGAACTGATCCGCACGGTCGAGCAAATGTGCCGGGTTCGTGTCGATGTTTCTGCAGCGTCAGACGAGCAACTCGAAACGCCGGTCACGCTTTCTCTCACGAAAACAACTCCGGCAACAATCCTCGCCGAAGCAGGGCGAAAGAGCGGGCTTCGTGTTATCGTTGGCGAGGATTCCGTTCGACTGGTCCCGACGGAAGAATGAGTGACAATTTGGGCTTCTGCCGGTAAGCGACGATTCATGCAACCCGACGATAAAATCTGCTACTGCTTCCACGTGTCCAAGCGGAAAATCTGCAACTTCATCCGCATCAACAAACCTCGGCGAGCCAGCCAGGTCAGCGAATGCAACAGCGCCGGATCCGGCTGCGGCTGGTGCATTCCCTTTATCGAAAAACTGTTCGACGAAGCAAAACACGGCCAGGAAGTCGAAGCTTTGTCCGCCGACGACTACGCCAAAGCTCGCGGAAACTACATTAAAGAGGGCAAAGGAAAGCCTCCTGCGGGTGCTACTCCACCACCGGATTAGTTTTTGACGTTCCAAGTTCCAAGTTCGATGTTCAAGAAGACTCAGCCATGATCTACAGCAACGTATTCCTGACCGTCAAAGACGAAGCCGACGTTAACCAAGTCAAAGAACTGCTCGTTCAGCAGGGAACGCTTTCGAAGCAGGAACCCGGCTGTGCGAGGTTCGAGGTCTATCATTCGAAGAACGATCCGACATTCTTCA
>JBLFXD010000097.1:0-12185 GCA_047611045.1 Planctomycetaceae bacterium
AACGGTTTCAGCTCGTCGCCCACGCTTGCCGGCACACACCTTTACGTCACTCGCGAAGACGGCACCACATTCGTCGTTGACGTTTCCGACAAGGCAAAGGTGATCGCGACGAACTCGCTTGAAGATGAGTTCACCGTCGCAACGCCCGTTCTTGTCGACGGAAAAATCATCCTACGGACGTACGAGCACCTTTACTGCATCGGCAAATGAGAACGGAGACATCGCTCATGGCGAAGTACCGAGTCGCAATAATCGGTAGCACCGGTCGAGGTGATTACGGACACGGTCTTGACGGACCGTGGCAGCATCTCGATTCGTGCGAAGTCGTCGCCGTGGCGGACGAGCACGAAGGCGGCCGCGCGGCAGCCCTCAAGCGGACCGGCGCAAAGACCGGCTACGCGGACTACCGCGAGATGCTCACTAAAGAGAAGCCGAACATCGTGGCGATCTGCCAGCGCTGGATCGATCGACACCACGAAATGGCGATGGCCTGCGCCGAGCACGGCTGCCACATCTACATGGAGAAACCGTTCTGCCCGACGCTCAAGGAGTGCGACGAAATCATTCAGGCTTGCGAGATGCGGCATCTCAAAATGGCCGTCGCTCATAACACGCGGCACTCGCCGGTCGTTCGAGTCGTCAAAGGTTTGATCCGAGATGGCAGAATCGGAGACGTGCTGGAGGTCCGCGTTCGCGGCAAGGAAGATTCCCGCCGTGGCGGTGGTGAGGATCTTTGGGTCCTGGGAACTCACATGCTCGACCTGTCCGGCATGTTGTTCGGCGCGGTCGAGTCCTGTTTCGCCACGGTCCGCGAAAACGGCGAGCCGGTTTCGAAGAAGCATGTGAAGCCGGGCAACGAAGGGATCGGCCCATTGGCCGGAGACCACATTCACGCGACGTACCAGTTCAAGAATGGCGTCAACGGCTTCTTCGCCTCGAAGCGCGGCGCCGGTGGCAGCCCGACTCGCTTCGGCATGACCATCATTGGCTCCAAAGGCCAGATCAAACTGCAATCCGGCTACGGACGAACGGCGTACATCCTGGAGGATTCAAGCTGGTCTCCCGGCCAGACCGGATCGAAGTGGCAACCCACCACCTCCAACGGCGTCGGCAAGCCGGAAACAATTGCGGCCGACAGCCACGACGGCGGCAACACCGCAGCGGTCGTCGATCTGATTTCGTCGATTGGAAACGACCGGCAACTACTCAGCAGTATGTACGACGCGCGGGCCGCGACCGAGATGATCGTCTCCGTCTTCGAGTCCCACCGTCTCGGCAAGCCAGTCACATTGCCGCTGGAAACTAGTGAGAACCCGCTGACTTTGTTGTGAGTTCCGAATAACCGGTCGAGACTGCGAGCTCTCTCAATTTGTAGGGTGTGACAAGCGGGCCGATTGGACAATCCCGGTGTGCCGGCGCGGAGATCCTGCGAGTTTGCTTCCCGCTGTGGTAACACAAGAGTCGCCCGCGCGGGCACACCAGCCATTTGATCCGCTCCGCTGGTCACACCCTACGAAATAAGGTTCGGCCGGTTCCAACCGGCCGTTTTCCGGGCATTGATCAGGTCGGTCGGAACCGGCTGTGCTTCTCATCCAATCTTGAGAGAACTTTCGCAAATCGATGAAGAAGGTGGATGTGGAATTCGGACGAGCGTTCTCGGTTCCCACACTTGCCGAATGTGAAGACGTTGGCCACGGCGAGGGTAAACCGAGCTCGGATTTGCCCCTGTTAGACAATCCGGATTATGCCGGTTTGACGGCGCTGCCGTGCCCGTCGTCGCTGTGACGATTGCGGATTGGCGGTTTGTCCGAACGGGACAAGCCGATTGTACCGATTTTCCCAAGGCTGTTTCTGCGCGCCTGCGTCGAGCGTCTTTGCCCGAGCGAAGGCTTCAAATTCACAAACCTCGCGGATGGTGACAAGGATGTCCCGCTGCCGCTTAATCTGTTTGCTCGCCGTCGTGGGCGTCTGCACCGTAACCCAGCCTTGGTTCCGGCAGACGGGTTTCGATGCCATCGTGCCGTCGGCCGAGGCGGCGCCGCACACCATCAGCAACGTCGAGCATCCCTACGACGCGGACTGGCCCGATGTCCGACTGATGCTCGCTCAAAAGTGCAACGCGTGTCATCGCGCCGGCACCGAACAGGCCGACCTGACGAGTTGGGAATCGATCGTTGACACACCGCACCCTCACGGTGAGAAACTCGTCGTTCCTGGCAAACCGGAGTCCTCGCTGCTCTGGCAGTACATCGCCTGGAACGTTTCGGAACAGGCCGATTCAAACGAAGCCGAAGAACCGCTCATGCCACCGGAGAAATCCGAGTGGCTCACGGTCGGCCAACTTGAAACGGTCAACCGATGGATCCGAAACGGCGGCCTCAAGTACCGGCTGCCGGACACGTGCGAAACGTGGCCGCTGACCGAGCTGGATTTTCCATCAGCGAAAGAGTGCGCGACCTGCCACCCCAAACAGTTCACTGAGTGGTCGCGGTCGATGCACGCCTATGCGCAACACAGTCCGGTGTTCGAGGCGTTCAACCTGACACTGCAGGAACGAACCAGCGGAACGCTCGGCACATTCTGCACGCGATGTCACACACCTCTCGGGACAGCAATCGGAGAAAACGGTCGGCGTCGAAACGTGAACCGCTCGCGATTGTCGATGGAAGGCGTGACCTGCGTGACGTGCCATCGAGTCGACAAGTCTTACTACAAAGCCAGCACTCGGCGGCACATCATTCCTGGCAAGCTGTCCGACGGCTGCATGTACGGACCTTTTCAGGACGCGGTTTCCGTTGATGAAAACTCGCACGGGGCTGTGAAGTTCGTGTCAATCCGCTCCAGCGCGTTCTGCGGGACGTGTCATGACGTCTACAGCCCGGAAGGTATTCGGCTGGAAGAAGCCTTCAGCGAGTGGCAAAACAGTCCCGCCGCGAAGAATCAACAAACCTGCCAGCACTGCCACATGGGGCCGGTTCAGGGTAAGCCGTTCCTTGAGTGTGAACGACCGCTTGGCCGAGCGGCAACGGTGCCGGGGATCGATCCTGAAAAGATCCCCTTGCGACCACTTTCTGATCACACGTTCGCCGGCCCGGACTACTCGTTGCTTCCGGACACGGAGTTCCCCAACAAACTTGATTGGATGTACGAAACCGATTACCGCCGAACCGAACGGCTGACTCTGCATCAGAAAACGACACTCGATCAGCTGCGTCGAGCAAACCGCAAGCAACTTCGCATCGCTCGCGAAAAGCGCTACGAACTTCTGCAGAACGCCGCTGAAATTCTTGTCGCGGCACCTGAAACAGCGGCATGCGGTGATCGCGTCGCCATTCGCGTTGATGTCCGCAGCCTTGTCGCGGGACATAACTTCCCAACAGGCTTTACCGAAGAACGCCAGCTTTGGGTCTCCGTCGAACTGTGCGACGAGTTCGGCAGGTCGGTGTTCGCTACCGGCGACTTCGACCACAACGGCGACCTTCGAGACGAACACAGCCATGCGGTTCTTGGCGGGCACGCTCACTGGGATCGGAACCTGTTGAACTTTCAAAGCAAGTTCGTTGGGTTGGCAACTCGCGGCACCGAGCGGCCACTGATTCTGTCCGTGAATCGGCAACTCGCTCCGCTCAACATTTTCCGACCGGCCCCGGAACCGACAGCCGCGTTTGGTCGTCCGTCAACGTTTCGGATCTCAAAAGGCAGCATCGCACCGCTCAGCACGGTGTCGAAAAAGTATGCGATAACAATCCCCGAACAGGCCGGTGACTACTGCCTGCGAGTTCGTCTGAATTACCGACACCTGCCGCCGCACCTGATGGACGAAATCGGCGTCCCGCATCTGAAACCACTTCTCGAAACGGTGAACATCGATCAGCACGACTCCGTGATACGGGTTGGGCAACGCACGGGGGGCCTCTTCCTGCGATGACCGATTCGGCCAGATTGAGATTCTCTCACATTGTTTGCTCGTTAAACCGAGCGGCGTGTTGTCTGCGCGCAGTCTGTGTTTGCGGTGTCGTTCTCTCGTCGTTGGCTGACGTTGCGAGATCCGAAGAACCAGGAATCGTGCACCTGTCCGACGGTCTCCTGCCGTTGCCAGCGCCGGAGGAAATTATCGAGACGCGGGCAGTGAGTAGGCTGGAACAAGCACCGCGCAGTTCCGGCATTCGTGAGACCACAGCCGCCGTGGCTGCCGGAACTGCGCAGAGCTTGTTCCAGCCCACGGCTCACATCGACACATTTGCCGAGCTTCCATCCCCAATCGCGACAGAACCAGATGAGCCGCTGCCGCCACTCGACGCGGAACTTCAACGGTTTGGTGGCTCGTCGCTCTACGAAGCCGAAGGCGGACACGCTGACTCATCCTTCAGCAAACGTGGCGACGGTCAGGTCAAGATTCTGCGACTGCCTGAGTCGTGGGAAAAGCCGCTACCGCCAGTGACCGCGTACCAGGAATTTCTTGGCGCGGATCCGATCGGCTCGTGGGACGGCCTGAAATGGTTTGGCGACGCCGGGTTTCAGTGGGAGCCTCGACTGGTCACGCACGGTTCGTATGAAATGTTCGGGCTGTTTCTTGAACAGGGCGGCACTCGTCAGGACGCATTGGGGCATCAGCTGATTGTCGATTTCGATCTGCGACTGACCGGAACCGAACGTGCTCACGTCCAGTTTCGTCCGCTGGGGCGTCGCAATACGGGCGGGTCGTTCTTCAGGCTCGATGACCCGACAGGCTACGATGACAACTCAACCGGAATTCCCGATCGCTGGTGGATCGAAGGCGAATTCTACAGTCTGTTTGGCGGACTGATCGACGACCAATTCACGCCGCTGGATTATCACATCACCGTCGGAAAAGTTCCGTACGCCGTTCACAATTCATTGCTGATCAACGACGAAGTCACCGGAGTGATCGTCAACAAAAATACGTTGCTGATCCCGCCGCTCAGCAATCTTAACATTCAGGGCTTCTACTTCTTCGACGATGTCGACACGGCAACGCCCCGTTCAACCGAACTTGTCGGCATGCACGCTTCTGCCGATTGGCGAAACGCTTTTATTGAAGCAACGGTTGCTTACGTCAGCCACTCGGACGACGCCAGCTTTGACTCACGATATGCGGCTGTGAGCGCCACCAAATTCTTCGGACCGGTGACGCTGGCCGGCCGAGCACTCTTCAAAGGCGGAGACGAAGCCGGAACCGGCGACGGGGCCTTGTTCGTGGTCGAGAGCAATTTAACGCGTCTCGCCCCTCACGAGATCGAATGTGCGACCGGCATCGAGCATGCCGTCTTCTACGGAAACTTCTTCAAAGCGACCAGCGGCTGGAGCCCGATCAGTGGCTCAAACTTCAACCGCCTGCGAAGTTCGCTCGCCGTCGATCCGCTGGTCCGAATCGGCCAGGGGCTGAACCCTTCGGACACCGTCGGGGCGTCCCTGGGAGTGCAACTCTTCCGCGACCACGAGGATGAGTCGATCACTCCCGAAGTCGCCTGGGAGCAACCTCAGGGCGACTCAGTCTGGGGAGTAGGCCTGCGCTGGCAACGAAAGCTCTGCCCGCAGATTTTCCTCGACGCCTCCGGCCTCATCTCCTGGTCAGACAACCGCCTGCTCGAACGCGAGGGAATCTTCGTCTCAACGTTCGTCGTCTTTTGAGTCGTGTAGGAATACTGGCAAGAGGACGTAGGGTGCTGACAAGCTCTGCGCCGGCACACCATGTATCGAGTGGTGTGCCGGGGCGGAGCTTGTTAACACCCTACGTCATGCACCAAATCCCGTTTCAATTTCGAACCCCGTTCTGATCCACCGCCGATGGAACAAGCAGCGTCGACAATACCTGGGCATAGACGCGGTGGCCGAAATCGTTGGGATGGTTCACGCCGTTGCCGGTCAGATCCCAGTCCTGTTTTCGTTTCAGGAATTCCGTCCAGATTGACGTCATGTCCGCCAGCGCAATTCCGGGCTCGCAGAGTTCCTTCAGCGCGTCGCGGTATTGCGGAAATAACTCCTGTTTAAGACGCGGCCAGTCTCGGTTTCCCAGCATCGTGGCCACCAGAATGAATTCGGTGTTTGGAAGCTTCTCTCGAATCTTCGTGATGACTGCTTTCGTGTTTGCCTGATATTCCTTTGCCGATCGCCCGGCGGCATCGTTCATACCGAATGCGACGATGACCAGGTCCGGACGCGGCTCGACGACAAGATCGATTGCTGACAACACCCAGCGAGTATCTTTGCCACTGACCGAGGGGTTCGTCATGTTCACTTCCGACTTGTATCGAGCTTCCAGATGCTCGCGCAGTAGTCCTGGAAACGACGGTTGATAGGGAGCTCCGCCGGCCCAGCCCGAAGCGTTGCATCCTGACGAAATGCTGTCGCCAATCAGGACAAGTGAAACGGGCTTTCCGTCTCTCAATCGGCCAATTGTTCGTGGCAGGGCCTTGTCATCAAAATTCGGAGTGACCGCACTCCAGTCTTCCGGCTCGTGCCGGTACGTGATGCAGGTCTGCATGTTGTGATATTCGAGTTTCGCACCGAAGAAGATCTCTCCGTTGCCGTCACGATGAGTCAACTTGTATTTCTGAGAATCATCGGGACGTCGCAGGTCGGCCGGGCTGAAAGAGACAATGCGCGAACCGGCGGGAAGAGTGATCTCGCGCGAGCCCGGCTTCCAGATAAAGTCGCGACCCGATTCGTAAGTCATGTCGCCCGCCGAATTGTGGACGCTCAATACGTCCACAATCGGAGACAGAGCCGAAGCCTTCACGATGCCGGTCTTCGGATCCTTGATGAACAACATCGACTCACCCTTGATCGTGTCCCCCTGCCAGAACGGACGAAGCAATTCCGGCGAATATTTCCACTTGGGGGTTGAGGGTTCGTCGGCAAAGATCGAACTCGCCGAAAGCGATACCAGAAGCAGGACGCTCAGGGGCAATGCACACAAGGCACACTTGTCGAACTGCGGGTCTGATTGCGGATATTGGCGGCTTCGTCGAGTCGGCTTGTTCAAGGCATGCTCCGAAATCTGTTCTGGAAAATTATCATGGTCGACGTTGAGCATCTTCTTTGACTCGGTATGTCGCAACCGTTCGTGTCTTAGGCGGCAAAGCCACAGCCGAAGAAAGAATCACGCAAAGACGCAAAGTTCTGCAGCTCAATCTTTGCGACTTCGCGTCTTCGCGTGAGATTGGAAAGCTCGCGACGCGAATATTTGGCGACGCCAGAATCCAAGAGCATGACACGGTCGCCGCTCGGCAGAAAACGACCCCAACTGGTCTTGTGGCGTTTTGCGATCGCCTCTAGATTTGGTCATTCAAATTTGAACTGGCAAATTTGCCGTTTCAAATCCGCGGCCACTCAAGCAAGGAGGGTGAAATGGCCGGACAGCAGGCGAAGGAGTTGACGGAACGCGAACTGGTGGTGATGCGGGCTTTCTGGGACGAGGGGCCGGGCACGGCAGACGAAGCTCGACAACGGCTGGCTGAGACTGGCGTCGAGCTGGCGTATGTCACCGTTGCAAACGTCGTCCGAGGACTCGAAGACAAGGGCTTCTTGAAACAGCTCAACAAGTCCCGCCCGTTTCAATATCGCGCGGCACGATCGTTTGAGGATGTTTCCAAACGACTGGTCGGCGATCTGGTGGAGCGGCTGTTCGACGGTTCGCGACAGAAACTGCTGGTGCAGGTTCTGGATAAACGACGGCTGTCGAAGACCGAACGCGAATTCCTCAAACAGATCCTCGTCGATCAGGGAGAGGACGCATGACTTCGCTCGACCTACTTCTCAGTCTCGCCCGAGTTACCGCCGTCGGAGCTTTGGCGATTCTTGCAGGATACTGGCTGCTGCGTCGCCGGCCGGACGTCGTTCCAGGGCTGGCCCTGGCGGGGCTGTTTTCTGGTTGCGTGCTTGTGGCCGCTGCCGGAAGTGAATGGCCAACTGTCTGGGAATCGTCACTCTCCGCGACTCACCCTGTTCTTACTACCGACTCCGACGGTCCGAATTCACTGGGCGAAACGAATGTTTCGAGCAACTTCGGAGTATCGCTAACGGGTGTCGGCCGTTTTCTTCGAGAACTCGACGCCGCCGATTCTGGAGCCGCGTCTACGACGAGTTTGAACCTGGTAGCAGTGCTCAGCGTCCTTGTCGCGCTGGCCTTCGTTCGGATTCTCTTCGGGCTTGTCTCCACGGTTCGATTTCACAAACGAAGCAACATCGTCACCAACGGTCGCCTGCAGGACCTGCTGTCCGCGTTTGACGAGATGGCCGAGGCTTTCAACGATCTGGAATTTCGAATCTCCGAGCGGATTCACGCTCCCTGCGTCACCGCGATCAATCAGCGCTGCATCTATCTCCCGGCGAATTGGGATGACTATTCGGACGACGAACTCACGGCATCGATCGTGCACGAGCTTGGTCATCTGAATCGAGGCGATGCCCGGTGGCGACTACTTGCACAACTCGCGACGGCGTTTCAGGTCTTTCACCCGCTGTCGCACGGTCTGCTCCGTCAGCTTGTGATTGCTCAGGAACTATCTGCCGACCGGTGGGCCGCCGCCGCCATTGGCCACACGCGGTTTGTCCGCGGGATTTCTCAGTTAGCACTACGACTCGACAATGCTGTCCTTTCGCGACGGTCCCAGGGAATCGGGATGTCGCACTCTTCTTCATTTCTGATCAGGAGGATCAAAATGCTTCGCAATGGAATGCCTGCGTTTCAAGGAAAGACTCACTGGATCGCGAAAAGGTCCGCCGCGCTCGCGGTCGTGGCTGTCGCTGTTGTGGCCGCTTCGTGGTCCTTGTCGGCCGAGGAACCCGTACGCGTTGCCACACGAATTACCGATGCCCAGACTCAAAAACGTTCGACAGAAGAGACAAGACTCTGGAACTTGCTGCCGGGAAGACCTGGCTATTGGACCTTGAATGTCAAAGCAGCTTTGGAGCATCAGGTCATCGGGCCAATGCTCAGCGGGGCGGATGCAACATTCCTCACCGCCGGCTGGATGATGATTGCAAACGATGATGCCCGAAACCGTCGAGCAGAGCTCGGCTTATCGATTCAGAATATTTCGAGACTTTCTGGAAGTGTGAAGATGGTGACCCAAATGTTCGACAACGAAGAAAGCGACAAAAAGTACCACATGTCCGTGGCGTCGGATGAAGTCGTCATGACAATGCGTCGTGACGTGGATTGGTCGATGGTCGCGGCCGCTTTGCCGGAAGATCGTCTGGACGCTGGTATCCGAGGTTTGATTGGCCCCAAATTCCCGAAAGAAAGCGCTGAAGATATCGCCAATCAGAATGTATTCAGCGACTTCTTCTCGCTGCAAACCGATCCTCGCCGTTTCATCCTTAAGCAGGAATCAGATGAAGAAGCGTCACCGACCCCGCAAGTAATCAAGTCATTGTGGAAAGACTTCGGCGGCGAAATTGCAACCTCAGTTATCCGGTTGCCGACCATGATTGGCCCCACTGAAACGCGAATGCAGGAACTGATGCATACGCTGCACGAAACCGCTGAATACGAAGTCATCAGTTTCGACGTCGCAAACTCTCCAGAAAAAATCACATTAAGATTCGGGCTGACACCGAGCAAAGGAACCACTGCAAAAGACCTCCTGGCAACGACGTCCGCAGTGATTCAGCTTGGAATCGAAGAACAAACGCAGGAAGCCGCAGCATCAAGTGAGGCACTCGACGCTGCCGACGTCGAATTGTTCCGGTTCATGAAGTCAACGAAACTGCAAATTCGCCGTTCATCCGATCCGGATCTACCGAGTGTCGTGATGCTGGAAGGTGACATCGACCCTCGCATTTTGTTGGGTGCAAGCGACTGAACTCAGTATTCTCGACGTCGAACGACGTTGCCCACTGGAGGCAACGTCGTGATTTCCGATTGACAGAACACGGAAGTTCTCTGCCTCGACGAGGTCGATCAAACGGGTGTCAGACCAGTCACGATTTAAGCGCAGCACGGGTTCTTTGAACCAGACCGTTGTCACGGTCGTGAGTGCCGCGCAGATTGAACACGCTCGCCGCCAGAAACCGGTTTCGCCAAGCGGGTGAAATGTGAGCGTAGTCTTCCAGCGTCGCAGAACTGAATTTGTAGTCGTGTGAGTTGTTGCCCTTCAGGAAAATCAGCCGCCGTGCCGCATCGATGAATGACTTGCCGTCATTCTCGGCGTTGAGCCATGCCAGCGTTTTTCCAGCTGCCTGGAAATGATTTCGGCCGACGTCTCCGTAAATATCTTCGAGGCCATCCGCTCCCACTGAAGTCTGTACGGGTTGCAACTCGTCGATCGCCGCGTTTCCAACCTGTCCTCGGCCGCGCATCGATTCGCGGAACATCGGCAGGAATGAAGCGTTCTGAAGCAGCAGCAAGCGTCGCGTGTCTTCATGCCCGCCGTCGGAGCTCAGCTGCCGGAAAGCGTACTGCAACGCGTTTGTAGTCGTCACCGCGTGCATGGCGATGATGCCTCGCTGGCGAATCAGCAACTCAATGGCCGCCAGATAGAGGCCGTCCGTCACCGATTGCACTGACACTTTCTTATTAAACATGTCGACAACCAGGTCGCTGGCGTCGGTCGCCGAACAGGTCCGAAGCGTGCGGACAAGCTCTCTGGTCGAATCGGCATTGCCGGCGCCACCTGGCAGCTTGCCTTTGATTCTCGAAACGAGCTTCTGGTTGTGACGCCACGGACGGTCGGCGGACAGATCATTGTCCGCTGGATTCGGTTCTCCCGAGTGGTTTTGCAATGCGTAGGCGATCGCTCGAAGCATCGGCTCGGAATGTTGCCAGCCGATGTGCTGCAAAGTTCGAAAACCGTTGGCGACGAAGATTGCTTTGTGGCCGATGCTCCGAAAGTCTCGTGCTCCCAACCGAGCGAACAGTGGAAACAGGTCTTTGGCAGTTCCAATTCTGCCCAGAGCCGCCGCGGTGTGGTCGGCGATGTCTGGCTGCCACGAGTTCATCGCGTCTTGAAATTTCGCCATCGTGGTTTGCGGCTGATTGCTGGTTTCGCTCACCAGTTTCTGAACCGACGATTCCTGGGCAGCCGACATCGTCCAGTCACCCTCGTCGACGTCCCGAGCCTGCGACGCCTTGAACTCATCGATCGCCCAGAAAATTGGCAACCAGCGATCTGACTCCGGCGATGACTGCGCCGCAAGGTGCGCAGAATTAACGACCAGCACCGCGTGAAACTTGAAACCGACGGAGGGCCGTGGCTGGACGTTGCGAACTCCCGCCAGCTGAACGGCGGTGACCACTTCGCGATACGTCGTCCCTTTGCGAAGCCGGTCCGCCACTTCTTCCAGCACGCGTCCGCGCGGAGTATCTTCGAGCAGTCTTACGAGCGGCTCGATCTCCGGCTGAAACTTCACCGCTGCTGGGTTCGTTGTCGAATCCGCCGCAGAAACCGGATCAAGCTTTGACAGAAACGAAAGATCGCCGAGTCCACTCAGAAGACCGGCACTCGTGCTGCCAGCCAGAAACCCTCGTCGAGACAAGTTCTGAGTCATGCTGAATTCTCCGGAATGATTTGGTTTAACCGTCGCGGCGTCGGTTCCGTCGTTGAGATGTTACGGAAGTTGCCGGGTAGCAACACCGGAGCGACGGTTCGCTCCGCCCGGAATTCCAATCAGGCATAATTCGACTCGATCCTTCGATCGACGACGATATAACTAAGAAGCAAACCAAACTCTCAACGCCACCCACAACTAACTACTTGCCCATGTAGACATACACTGCTACGGTAGGATACCGGCTTACACTGCGAGTCAGTTTCAATTGAACGTGAACGAGGGAAAGGTCGAGAGCAATGGCTAAGAAAAAGCGGAGTCGCAAGAAGACTGCAGAACGGAAAGGCACTCCAGTTGCAAAAAGCCGGGCCGTGCGAAAATCAGCCTACACCCTACCCGCTGACGCCATCGAGTCAGCATTGCTCACAACAGAACATAGACATCTGCTCGAATCTTACTTTGGCGAAGAAGCCTATGTTGAGTTGCAGGAGCTTGCTCTACAAGCTTCATCCCGCAATGTCCGCGGTGGTTCTCGCGTTCTGATCCTGCCCGGAATCATGGGTTCAAAACTCGGTTATCGCGGTAGCTGGTTGGATGACACAGTGTGGATCGACCCTTTCGATATTGCGAGAGGAAACCTCGAACTACTGTCAACCGAGCATTCGGATTCC
>JBLFXD010000098.1:0-12165 GCA_047611045.1 Planctomycetaceae bacterium
ACGACATCCGCCAGAAGGAACGAGCACGCTCTCGCCAACAGAAAATCAGCAAGCGAAAGCGACGGTAAACTGCACCATGCGGTTCACCGGACGCTCGCCGCGGTGAGCCAGCAAACGTTTCATCATGGAATCCGCGTTGTATGGTGACCTTCCGATGAGCAGAAAATACAACGTACAACCCAGGCTGTAGATGTCGGCACGAAGATCAACGCTTTTCGCATCCATGGCCTGCTCCGGCGCCATATAGTCGACGGTTCCCATCATGCTGCCGGTGTTTGTCAGTGCTTGCGTGTCTTCATCGCCTGGCGTTGGCTTAATCCTCGCAAGGCCCATGTCGAGAATCCGGACGACACCGTCGTCGTCGAGCAGCAGGTTGGCAGGCTTAATATCCCGGTGAATAATTCCTCGATCATGAGCGTAGGCGAGACCGTAGGCAGCCTGGCGGATCACGTCGATGGCGTTTGCAACCTCCAGCTGCCCTCGCGTTTTCATAACGTCCGATAGATCGTCGCCATCGATGTATTGCATGACCAGAAAATGGTTGCCGTCGTGAACGCCAGCGTCGTACGCAGTAACGATGTTCTGGTGGTCAAGCCGGGCGGCCGCCTCAACTTCGCGTTCGAATCGGACAACGAGATCCTCAGACTCGGTCAGCGACTTGAGCAGAAACTTGATCGCAACCGTTCGCTTCATTCGCCGATGCCGGGCTCTCAGGACATAACCCATACCGTCTTGACCAATTACGTCCTCTACGATGTATTCGCCGATGACCAAAGGGACGGTCTTATCCTGTACGAGGACCTCGCTCTGGTACTTCGTGAGAAGCTGAAGACGGACCAGCTCGCTGGCGGCCTCTTCGGCAGAACTGGCTTTTAGCAGTTCCTCGCGCCGCGCTACGATCGACTTGGACAGCAAGCCGCTGTCTTCAAGTTTGGCGAATAGCTCCGTGGAATTCTTCAGCATGGGCCCTCACCGATCGCAGAGAGATTCTAACAGTAAGGTTCAAATATCGGAAAATTCACTTGGATTCGCAAGACAATCACTAACAGTTCCTAATAACGCAACCAGTCAACGCGCGCCGCTGAACGGTCATGCATCGAGCCATCAGCTAAGATCGATGGCTGCTGGAGAATCCGATTCGGCAGCACTAAGATGCTGAATCGACTTTCGATGGCTGTTTCGGCGGCCGGTTGCGAACTTAATTTCCGCTCAGGAGCTTCCCCGATGAGTAATTGGCCGATCGGCGTTTTTACATCTATTGACGACGGACTTGGCGTTCATCTGGACGTCGTGAAGGAACTGCAGATTCCCACCGTCCATCTGCATTGTCCGCTGCCCGAAAATCGAACGGAAGATCACGCCAAAGCGTACCTCGACAAAGCCGCCGACGCGGGTTTCGAGGCGTCCGTCCTCTTCAGCGGTTTCGCTGGCGAGACTTACGAAAGTATTCAGCGAACCGCCGAAACCGTCGGCATCGTCCCGGAAGCTTTGCGAGACGCTCGTGCTGCTGAATTTCGATCGGTCTCGGACTTCGCGAAATTTATCGGTTGCGGCGTCGTCGGCATGCACGTCGGATTCGTTCCGGGCCGAGAAACCGACAGCTACAAAAATCTGATCGAAGTCACGCAGTCGCTGCTCGACTATGTGAAGGGCAACGGCCAGAACCTGCACCTCGAAACAGGACAGGAATCGGCCGAGCATCTGCTGGAATTCATCGGCGACGTCGACCGCGACAACCTGTTCATCAACTTCGACCCCGCGAACATGATCCTCTACGGCACCGGCGATCCGATCGACGCTTTGAAAAAGGTCGGCCATCTCGTTCGCAGCATCCATTGCAAAGACGCGACCTGGGCGGCGGAAGATGTTCGCGGCACGGAGTGGGGCGCCGAAGTTCCGCTCGGCGAAGGCGACGTCGGCATGGAGACTTACCTTCGAACGCTGAAGGAACTCGGCTACGAAGGACCGCTCACGATCGAGCGTGAAATCGCTCACGACCCGGTCCGTCAGAAAGCCGACATCGGCACGGCCGTCAGCCTGCTCGAAGAACTGCGAGCGAAGATCGGCTGATCGATGTCGAGAAATGTCACCTTCAACTTTTCACCTCTCCCCCCTTGGGGGAGAGGTCGCGGTCTCAGCCGCGGGTGAGGGGGCTTTACCTTCTCCTCGCCGAACGTCGTTACTCAACAGAAACCCTCACCCGGCCCTGAGAGGCCGACCTCTCCTAGAGGGAGAGGTGACAATCCGACGCTGTGGCACTTTTTACGAGCGTATTCATACGCCCCCGTTTTCTAACTAACAAACGCTGCGAACCTGAGGTTCTTATGCAAACCCGCAATGCTCGAATGGGGCTCGTCCTGTTCGCCATTTATCTGGTCCTGTACGGCGGATTCGTACTGATCAACACGTTCTCTCCCGAGTCGATGGAAGCAACGCCGATCGCCGGGATCAACGTCGCCATTCTGTACGGCTTCGGGCTGATTATTGCGGCCTTCATCATGGCTCTGCTTTACGGAGTTCTTTGCGACTCTAACGACGAGCCTGGGTCGCCGACGGAGGACGAACAGTGATTTACGAACCCTCAATAATCGCGGTTGTAAGCTTCTTCGTCTTCGTTGGGCTGACGCTGGGGATCAGCTTCTGGCTGGGCCGAAAAGCGACCGACTCAAAGGGCTACTTCGCGGCTCATGGCCAGATTCCGTGGTTCGTCAACGGCGTGGCGTTCGCAGGAGACTACCTGTCGGCCGCATCATTCCTGGGCATCTGCGGGATGATCGCGTTTTACGGCTATGACGGATTTCTGTACTCGATCGGGTATCTCGCCGGGTGGATCGTCGCGTTGTTTGTCATCGCCGAGCCAATGAAGCGACTCGGGAAGTTCACGTTCGCCGACGCGCTCGATGCGAAGTTCCAGTCACCAGGCATCAAACTCGCCGCCGGGATCAGCACACTCGCGGTCAGCATCTTCTATCTGATTCCGCAGATGGTGGGCGCCGGCGTCCTGGTTCAACCACTGCTGGGCTTCGATCATTGGGTCGGAGTCGTCATCGTCGGCGTGACGGTGATTCTGATCGTCGTTACGGCTGGCATGGTCTCGACAACCTGGGTGCAGTTCATCAAAGGAACATTGCTGGTCGTCTTCAGCGCGATCCTGACCGTGATGCTGTTCGCTCAGGGATTCAAAACGGCTGGCGGCGGAAACGATGGTTACGAGTTTCAATCGTTCGGTCCGATGAGCGAACAACTGGATGAGGGAGCGATCGCTGAGACGTTGAATGCGACGGTTGTCGCTCCAGACGGCGGCTGGTCAGATACGAAAACGAGAGGGTACGTTCGCTTCAAGGACAACGAGACAGGCCGAGTTTCGACATGGAGCTACCGTTCGATCACGACAGCGGATGGGGCTGACGTATTTCTGGATGAAGCTCAGACTGTCGGCAAGGATGCGAAAGGCAACGTCCTCGTCAACAGCGAGATCAAGGGTAAGAAAAAAGGCGAACCGGAACTGCACCCGGTCGGTCACATCAGCAAACTTCCGGGCGGTGTCGACGAGACTGGCCCTCTTGGCCCGCTGTCGTTCTTCAGCACGCTCCAGGAAAGCGAAGTAGTTCTTTGGGGCAGCGAGAAAGTCACAGAAGCCAACGATACAACGACAACGGTCTACTTCCAGAAACCGACTCCCGGTTCACAAATCCTGCGGCCCGGCGAGCATCCCAAGTTCAAAGGGATCCGCAGCGACAGTTTCGTCGGCAAGTTGAACTTCCTTTCGCTCATGCTCGCTCTGTTCTGCGGAACGGCTTCGTTACCGCACATCCTGATTCGCTACTACACGGTCAAGGACGCTGCGGCGGCTCGTAAAAGCACGATCGTCGGCATCGGCAGTATCGGGTTCTTCTACGTCCTGACTCTGTACATGGGCCTTGGGGCGATGACCAGCGGCGGCATGGACGTCACCAATAGCAACATGGCTGCTCCGCTGCTGGCTCACAGCATGGACAAGTGGTTGTTCGCAGCGATCTCGGCGATCGCGTTTACGACGGTGCTTGGGACAGTCAGTGGTCTGATCCTGGCCTCAGCCGGTGCGGTGACTCATGACCTGCTGTCGAGCTATTTCAAAATCGAAATGGATGATCACCAGAAGGTAAAGGTCGCCAAGATCGCCTCCGTTATCGTCGGAGCAATTGCCATCGTATTGGGCATCAAGTTCGAAGGGATGAACGTCAGCTATCTGGTTGGGTGGGCTTTCAGTGTCGCCGCTTCAGCCAACCTGCCTTCGCTCATCATGGTTCTCTTCTGGAAGGGAACCACGAAAGAGGGAGTCATCACAGCCGTCGTCGTCGGGATGTTGAGCAGTCTCGGCTGGATTCTTTGCAGTGCCGACTCGATGGAGCAGGTCTTTGGACTGACCGCTGCGGACGCTCTCGTTCCCTTCGGCCAGCCGGGCATCGTGACGATCCCGCTCGGCTTCATCACGCTCGTTGCGGTTTCGCTGCTGACGAAGAAAGCCGAATCCGCCGCGGCATAATTCTGCCGGTAGCAATGTAGGTTATGACAAGCGCAGCGCCGGCATAACACGTCGGTCTGTGAAAGTTATGCCGGCGCTGCGCTTGTCATAACCTACGAGGTGCGACTTGCTGCGTGGGTCAAAAGTTCTTCCAGTGCGCGCGTCGTCGGGCCGATGGCAAAGCGTGAGAGTACGGACTCTTTCGCTCTAGCCGTTCGAGCATCGCGGGCTGGATCAGGCGTCATCGCCTGCTCGATGCCGTCAGCGATTTGGTGGGCATCCAGATTCGGAGTCAGCGTCCCGAGTTCTCCACGGTGCAGAATATCGCGGGGTCCGTGTGGACAATCGACGGAAAGAACGGGGACTCCCAGCGACATTGCTTCGACCAGCACGTTGGGCATGCCTTCGTAGCGTGACGTCAGGCAGAACAAATCAGCCGACCGGATCAACGGGTAAGGATTCTCCAGAAACCCGACGAACCGCACGACCTGTTCCAGACAATGCTGATCGGCCAAGTGTTTCAGTTGCTCTTCCTGGAATCCGCGCCCGGCAATTGAGACAACAATGTTGCGGTGATCGCGAACGTTGACCAGTTCGTTCAACGCTTCAAAGAGGATGTCGAACCCTTTGCATTCTTCAAGTCGTCCTGCGGCCGCGATGTGAAACGTCCCCGGCGGCACATCCTGCAGGTCGACTTGCTTAGTTGCGAGATTATGAATCTGTTCGAAGTCGAACCCGTTGGACAGGACTGTTACCTGGTCGGGTGGAAGCCCATAGAAGTCGCGGCAGCCTTGAGCGAGCGGTTCTGAATTGGCAATGACTCGGTTGGCATTCCGATACGCGCGTTTCAGAACTCGAAACTTCAGCCAACGAAATCGGCCGATGTTGTCGTTCAAGTCGTTCGCCGGGTTTGAAACGACGGTCGACAGATGCGGCACACCTGATCGTTGACATGCCGGGCCCGCTACCAGTGTCATGTGGGGAGTCCGGTCGTAAACAACATCGATCTGTTTACTGCCCAACGTTTTTGCAAAGTGAGCGATCTGAGCCCGCCGAATTCGCCCCGGCAAATACATGCCGCCGGAAGTTGGCTCATCGTCGAACGACGTGATTGAGACGTCGTTAGGGACCTGACTGAGAAACTCACCACTTCGACTGACCAGATCGAGATGCGGCTCAAAGTGCGAACGATCGATCTTCCGCAGAATGTTGACGAGCTGCCGCTCGCTACCGCCGCCGGCCAATGATCCGATCGCGAACAGAACTCGGATTCGATCGGGCATGGGACATGGTTACAAGCTGGTGAGGCACGGACTGAGTCTACGCGGCGTCTGACGATGCGTCCTTCACAACTTTCGGAGCGATCTTTCTGGTACCTTTGCCGTGTTTGGCTTTGAGATCAAACAGACCGAAAATCTCGGCAGCATTCAGGCTGCGTGAAGCGTCCTCCACGTCGCCGTCTCCCAGAACGCTTTCGAAGATTGCTCGCTTTTGTTGGAGGACTGCGTCGATGCGTTCCTCGATCGTATCGTTGCAGATGAACCGAGTCACGATCACCGTGCTTGTCTGGCCGATTCTGTGTGCTCGGTTAATGGCCTGATCTTCGACGGCGGGGTTCCACCAGCGATCGAACAGGAACACGTAGCCGGCAAACTGTAGATTCAGACCGACGGCTCCGGTCCCGTAGCTCATCAGGATGATGTGTTTTGACGGGTCGTCTTTGAATTCGGCAAGGATCGGTTCACGTTTCTTATTGGGAACTCCACCGTGGTAGATCAGTGGGTTGAACTGCTGCAGCCGAACAGCGAGCCAGTCCAGCACCTTCGTCCATTGGCTGAAAAGAATTGCCTTGCCACCGCTCTCCGCGATTTCTTCCATGTCAGCGACTAAGCGATCCAGCTTCGAACTCTCGTTGGTCAGCGGGTCGAAATTCGTGATCTGCTTCAGGCGAAGGACGAGTTCAAAAACGTGTTGAACGGTCACCTGATCGCCCATGTCGTTGAGTTGAACGACGCCCTCTTTCTCGGCCACGGTGTAGGCATATTTCTGAGCCGGGCTGAGTTCGAGATGCGCGTCGCGGTCCAGTCTCGGGGGCATATCCTTCATGGCGACATCTTTGGTTCGCCGAAGAATGTGCTGGTCTGCCAGTTTCTTTAGTTGCCGTAGATCAGGATTGGCTCGTGCGTTGACAACTTCCATGAACTCAAACAGTGACACCAGTTCTTCCGGGCGGTTTTCAATGGGCGTTCCCGTCAAGCACCAGCTCCGCTTCCGCTTCAGGTCGCGAGTGACGACTGCCGTTTTTGAATCGCGATTCTTGATTCGTTGAGCTTCGTCGAGAACCACCAGGTCGAATTTCGGTCGCTCTTCTTCCGGCATGGCTTCCATGTCTCGGACCATGACTTCGTAATTCGTCATCAGAATCGGGACGCCGGGCATCTTCCAGATCAGATTTCTGCGTGCAGTGTCGCCTTCGACGGTGACGACGGGAAGCTCTTCCGCCCACGCCCGGAATTCACGTTGCCAGTTCGGAATCAGCGGCTTCGGGCAGACCAGAAGGATTCGCCGAATCTGGCCGCCCCGCAGCAGGAGTCTCACCGCGGTGATCATCTGCATGGTCTTGCCAAGGCCCATCTCGTCAGCGAGTAGTGCGTTCTCCTGCGAAAACAACCAGCCAATTCCTTCATACTGATGAGGAAACGGCTCGAAGGGCATGATCAACTCCTGCCCGGCCAGCATCGTTTCGAGCGGCGGCTGCAGGATGTAGAAAAGTCGGTCTTCCAGCGACAACGCGTCACTCGGCGGATTCAGGCGAGTTGGCCTGCGGACCGCATTTTCATCCGCCGAGTCCGAATCAGATTTCTTTTTCTTCGGACGAATCGTTTCCAGTTTCTCGTCGTCTTTTGGTTTCTCGGGCGGAAGAAACTCGATCGCCTCGGGGAACGCGAGGCCCACTGTGTGAACCTTCGGCCAACCTGGTTTCCAGGATGGAACCGTCCAGACCGCAAGTCCGGCGTCAACACGCTGGCACTCAACGCTTGGCCAACGATTCAACGCGACGTTGGCGCCGGACGAGTAGATGTCGACAGCCGGCGACAAATCAACGAGCGACGTGTCGAACCGAAAATCGGAGGTCCGAGGGCACGGCACATCGTACGAGACGTCGCGAGTCGCGTTTCCGGGATTGTCATGGTCAGGCAGCATGCAGTGGCTCCGGCAGCGGCGTCTTGTGAAGCAGACCCTTTTCTTGCGACCCGTCAGGCAACTCGCGGTCGCGCGGTCACCGTCGACATCGTTTCCCGCAAAGCTTCGCCGACTCGTTCCAACGGTTCGTGCATGTTGGCGTCGTCGGAGAGTTGCTGACTGATTCGCTCGACTGCCGATTGATCTTCCGTAAAGTCTTCGTGCATCCGGAAGGTCTGTCGTCCGAATCGAATCTCCTGCCCGACCGACTGCGATGAGTTACTCTGCACAGGCTTCGAACCCGACTCTGCAGACGCTTCGTCGTAGATGATGGGGATCGCGACTTTCGTGCGGAGCTGCAGCATCTCGACGCGGCTGGTCATGATGAGCGACGGTTTCACGGAGACTCGATCGAGCAAAGCCTTGCCGAGCAGGTCGCCCAGAATGAATGGAACGAGAGTCGGGCCGTAGAGTAGTTCCTGAGTTCGATTCGGCTTGACCGGCGTCGTGCATTGAAATTCGAGCGGCCGCCCGAAGCGGTCAGTGACGAGCAGGCCGCCGACGTAGTTTCGGTCTCCGATTTCGACCGCAGTCATAAAGCCCAGACGGATCTGTTCTTTACGTTCCTTCGAACCTGAAGACATAACGTGTGATCCTGAGTCGATGCGAGTGATTCATGCGGTGAGTCATTGGTCCGTCGGTGCTGATGGATTCGGATTTCTGTGGAGGACTCCGACGCCTGGCGGCGCGCAGAATCTTCCCGCTCCGACAGTACCAGCGGCTTCCTTATCATCGACTCAACTTGGGATTCGACTTTAACGATTACGCAGTTTGAATGGCGGCGGAACCGGATGGGAGAATGTCGGTTGCAGTTTGTTTCAGGCCGAATTGCTCGCCATCGCCGGCTCTCTCGGATTGAACGAAAACAGGCGGCTGATCAAGTAGATCAGCCGCCTGTGATTGTCTCAATTCTTAAGCCTGTCCCCGAACAAACGGGGCAGGGCGATTAGTCGCCCAGTGGCTCTTTCTTTTCAGTAATAACAGGCCATTCCTTAGACATGTCGGCGTTGAGCTGCGTGTAGTCAGCCCATTCTTCCGGCAGATTGTCTTCGTGAAAGATTGCTTCGACCGGACATTCTGGAACGCAGGCTTCGCAGTCAATGCATTCGTCAGGGTGAATCACAAGAATGGCTTCACCTTCGTAGAAGCATTCTACGGGACAAACGACTACACAATCCGTGTACTTACAGTTGAAGCATGGTTCGGCGACGATGTGAGTCATTGTGCATCCTTTTCTTTTGCCCGCCGATCAAATCGGCATTCTGTGGCGAAATTCAGAAGTGTGAAACCGGTGACGCGACACTTATCGGCAGACTCGCAAACACCGCTGAGTCCATCCTTGCGGCCTGATCGAATTCGTTGGAATTTGCAGCCAGACCAGAGGTTGCGCGGGATCGTAGTTCTGCAAAATCAGAGTGTCAAGAGCCGAATCTACGTGAATTTCTCCGCTTTTCTTCAAGTTTCGGCTTCTCTCTTCCGGTCGAGAATCAGGCGGCCGCTTTGTCCTTCTCCACCTTTTTGGTGTCGTCGGATTTTTCAGCGTCGTCCCCTGCTCCTTCGCCGTTGACCATCGCTCGAACTCGTTCCAACGCCTTTTCGAACTGACGATCTTTGAAGTCCGATTTCGGGGGAGCCGCTTCCGTCAGCACGTCGCGGGCGCGGCGATATTCGTCGTAATCTTCCAGCTCCTTGCGGGTGAACTTAACTTCGTCATCCGGGTGAACACCCCACTCGTCGGTGACCTTCGAGTCTGGGAACCGGTGAATGTTCTTGCCGCTTGGTCGAAGATAACCGGCCGTCGTCAGCTTAAGGGCACTCGCACCGGCTTCGAGCTCGATCACGTTCTGCACGCTGCCTTTGCCCCAGCTTCGCTCGCCGATAACGACGGCGCGTTTGTGGTCCTGCAGGCAGGCACTGAGAATCTCGCTGGCCGAAGCGCTGAATCGGTTGATCAGAACGGCCATCGGAAAGTCTGGAAGAGTCCCGGCCTTTGTCGCTTCAAACGTTCGCTTTTCGGTGTTCTTGCCTTCGGTGCTGACGATCGTTCCCGATTCGACGAACAGGTCAGAAATTTTGACAGCTTGCGAGAGCAGCCCGCCTGGGTTGAATCGCAGGTCCAGAACCAGACCTTTCATGCCCTGGCCCTGCAGAGTTTCGATCGCCTCGGCCAGCTCTTCGGCACTCTTCCGGCCAAACTGAGTCAGACGCACGTACCCAATTTTCTGCTCATCATCGATCAGGAAATCCCAGTTGCCTTCTTTGCCCCATTTGTCGCCCAGCACGGATTTGACGTTGATAATCGCCCGCTCCATGCTGATTTCTTCGTCCTCTGTCGCCGACAGGTGTCGCACCTTGATCGAGACAGTGTCTCCCGGCGGCCCTTTCATCAGCTCGACCGCTCGCGACAATGGCATGTTCTCGGTGTCGTAACCTTCAACTTCGGTCACGATGTCACCAGCTCGAACGCCGGCCTTGTAAGCAGGAGTGTCCGGCAGCGGCGAGATGACCAGAATGCGGCGAGTTCTGGGATCAGGCTGAACCTGAATGCCGATGCCGCCGAACTGCTGATCGACCTGCTGATTGAATCGAGCCAGCTCTTCCGGCGGGATGTAGCTGGAGTAGGGATCCAGCTCTTTGATCATGCCACGCAGAGCCGCTTCGAGCAGCTTGCGACGATCGACATCTTTAACGTAGTTGCGATCGACCTGCTCGAACGTGTCGACGAAGGTCTGCATCAGCTCAAAGTATTCGTCCTGCTTTGACTTCGGTGCCGCCTTGGTTTCATCCTGAGCGTCGACCGGGCTCACCATCAGTACGAGGACGAGAACCCAAAGAGTCCGAACTTTCCAACGCATATCAAATGCCATATTCGCCGCTCCTGATGTCGGATGATTCAATCAACCGCTGGTTTCTGGCAGCCGGTAATTTGTAGTCGCTTCCGGCCGTTTCGACAGAGCCAACAGCCGAATTCGAGTGTAGGCGAAGCCGGAAACACCAGCAAGCTGCGATGCGTTTCCGTGCCTTTTCGCATCAGCACCCTGGTTGAGGCGACGGGAGCAGATTCCGTCGGACGTGTGCCACTGGCTTTGCCAGTGTGGGACGCCTGCGTACCCAATGTTCAACGGCACTGGCGGAGCCTGTGGCACACAATTTTCGGTCCGAATGCTGCGATTCCCCCGCCAGGACTGAAATTGACCTCCCCGGCGATTGCCACCTAGACTCCGGCCCCTTCCAGATTTCACTTCACGAGCCACTCTGACTCATCGGATTCCGCGACTCGCCATCATCAGTCGCATTTCCAACCCACCCCGTGGAAACTTCACATGACATCGGGTCGCGAGGCACCTGATTTTCGAAGCCGAACTACTCGGCGGCGGATCGTGCTCTGCGCCGTCGTCGCCTGCCTCTGCGTGCCAGGCTGCAACCTTCTGAACTTCTCGACGCTCTTTTCGTCAACCGAATCGAGTGGCAAGTCAGAACTCCGCCTGCCTCCGATTGTCGCTTCCCGAGACGCCGTTCAGCTCGAGATCCTGTTCGTCGACCGGCCCGCGAACGACGCATTGCTGGGCGACTCGCTGTGGAAGCAGGTCGACCAGATTGCCGGCATGTCCGCCGACATTCGCGGAACGCTTCGAGAAAACGGGTGGCGAGTCGGACACGCCAGCTCCCACCCGCCGAAAGCACTCGAGAAGCTTCTGGAAATGTCTTCCGGACGTCCCGAAGTGATCGACAGCGAACGCCGATTGGTTGGCCGACGAATCGCACTCGCAGCCGGCGGCAACCTTCCGATCGACCTGACCGAGTTGCAACCGGAACTTCGCATCAAGCCAGCTTCAGACGGGAAGACGAAAAGCTACACCAACGCCCGCTGCATTCTCAACGTGCAGATCGACCGCGAGCAGGATGGTTGGGTCCGTCTGAACTTCACGCCCGAAGTCCACCACGGCCAGAACTGGCTCCGCCCCGTCGCCACGCAACTCGACTGGACCCGGCGCCGTGGCCAGCTCGTCGAACCCCTGTTCGACCAGAAGTTCTCGTTAAGCCTGAACGTCGGCGAGATGGCCATCATCACCGCCGAGGGCGACGACAAAGAATCCGCCGGCCACTCCTTCTTCCGCAGCATCCACGAATCCGGAGGCCTCCAACGCCTCCTCATCGTCCGAGTCGCCAACATGCGAAAAATGGTCCCCGTCTACGACAACTGAACCACTGGCCAACCTCTGAAACTGGCACGCCCGATGAACTTAAAAATCGTGAGCGGCGACCTGCTTGATCAGGATGTTGAGGTCATCGTCAACGCTTGGAACCGCAACATTATTGGTCCATCTGGGTTTATCGTGGGTAGAGGTCGAGGCCGCCGCAGTGGAAGAAGATGGCGGTTTTGAAGTTTTCGCGATTGCGGTATCCGCCGACTCTGC
>JBLFXD010000099.1:0-12162 GCA_047611045.1 Planctomycetaceae bacterium
GGTCGCACGCCGGTTACTCAGTCGCTGCCATACTCGTGGTACAACACGCCCAACCTGCATTTCATGTCGATGGCGGATTTCCGGGAGCTTGCCGGACGTTTGAACGTAAAGATTGTTCACGAAATCCCGATCATCGCCGGCCGATCTCGACGTCGAGCGTGGCTTCCAAACGTCCGTGCCGAAAGTCTGTTCTACATTCTTGAACGGGGCGACACCGACGGTTCTGCTGAATCTGCCTGAGTGCTGCCGAAACGCAACGCGGACAGGCAAAGAACAAACCCGAATCTTCGCCACGTCCGGACGATCTAGCGAGTGATTGGATGAGTATCGCGCGCCACAGTCAGCGTCGCCGCGTGTGGATTCTATGATTCAAGGGCAAGCTTCAGTTTCCGCTTGGAAGACACGGACGCTTAGGAGTTTGATTCTGTAAGGTTGCAGCCACGCAGTATGGCAACTTGATTCACACCTCGATTCAGCAAATGGCAGGCACCCGACACGATGAGCACCTCGATCCTGAATGAAGAGTTGACTCTCGCGACGACACAGCCACCCGCCAACGGCGTCGCGGTTGAAGCGGGAGAGCGGCCAATTTCTGAGCTTTCAGATCTGGTCGACATTTACGCGGTTGCTGAGTACCTGCCGCCAGCCGACTGGGTCACTCGACTGAATCTTGTGCGGCCGCGGCGAGATGTGCTTTGCTTGAGCGTAACAACGCGGTTCTTCAAACGTTCGCTCGACATCATTGTCTCGCTGGTCATGATCGTTCTGCTCGCGCCGTTGCTGGTTCTGACGGCTCTGGCTGTTCGCATGACGTCGCCAGGTCCCGTGATCTTTCGCCAGCAACGAGTCGGCCTCAATCTGCGAGGCGGTAAAGACACAAAGCAAGACCGTCGCCAGTTCTCCGATCAATCGTTCCCAGGTTCAGGTGATCGACGTCAGGGAATCGACCGACGCGCCGAGGCCAACTACGGAAAGCCTTTCACGCTTTACAAGTTCAGAACGATGAGAACTGACGCCGAAAAAGACGGAGCCCAGTTCGCGACGAAGGGCGATCCTCGAGTCACCTCGATCGGTCGTTTTCTGCGGAAGACTCGACTCGACGAACTGCCTCAGCTCTGGAATGTCTTGAAAGGCGAAATGACCCTTGTTGGACCTCGCCCGGAACGCCCCGAGTTCATGCAGGAGTTGTCTGACGAAATCCCCAACTACCTCGACCGCCTCGGTCTGAAGCCCGGACTCACTGGCCCGGCGCAAGTCATCAACGGCTACGACAACAACATCGAAAGCTTCCGACGCAAAGTAGCACTTGACCTGTTGTACCTGCAGAACTGCTGCCTCTGGAACGACATCAAGATCCTGTTCCGAACAATTCGAGTCGTCCTGACAGGCAGCGGAGCTCTGTAGGAATCTTCGCCGGTCGCGGCCCACTGTTCACAGACGCTGAACTTTGGGCGACGCATAGGCTGCCCCTGCCCGTCACTCAAAAACAAAAAACGCTGGTGACGATACTTGTCGTCACCAGCGTTTGCATTTTCGAGGTTTGGCGGCCCTGAGACTTCAGCCGTTCATCAATCGCTCGTCTCGAACGATTTGATCGCTTCTTCCTGAGAATCGAAGCACGGCCACAGTCGAGTCAGGTTCATCGACTGCATCACTTCCTGCATCGTGACAGACGCACCGCAGAACGCAGCCTGCCCCTTTTTCGAAGTGATCTTCCTTGCCAGTTTGATGATCGCACTGATCATGATCGAACCGACGATCTCGACACTCGCGAAATTGACCACAAGGTGTTCTGCGTTCTGGCGGTCAATCGCCGTGATAACCGCGTTCGTCTCACTGTGAATATCGTTGTATCGAAACCCGGTTGAATCTCCCTGAGGAGTCACAACCAGAACCTGGCCAACGAGTTCTGTAGTGAACACTGTATTAATCTGAGTCATCATGATCGTTCTCAAGGCAGCGTAATCTGGCAACGTAAACTCAGTACTGGTTCAATCCATCGAATCAACTCTGGCATGAATCGTAAGGGCTTTGTGGGTTGCTCGTTAATACCGCCTCGGTGACCGAATCGGCGATCGTTGGAAAACCCTACCGGTGTATAACACCTGTCGGCAGCGAATCCTTCGAAAGATTCCCTCGATCTGAGCAAAAACAGGCGGATTCAGGTCGAATTCATTTAATCGTACGACATCGGAATGAACAGGACGCAGAACCGAAAGTAAACGTACGGACTCATTTATTCAAGGCTGTTCGACCATCCCTCTGGATCTGATGATCGTTGAAAAGCTGCAGCCGCTGCAAGTGAAATTACCGGCACTACGGCAGACCGCATCCTCGCGTTGGACCAATAGACGAAATGGACGAGAGTCAGTGCCAGCACCGCCGTTGGAACGGTCCAATGCGTCAACCATCTTCCGCGACATCTAATGAGACCGATGATTGCCAACGCGAAGGTGCACAAATAGTAGCCGCGAATACTCTGAATGAGCGACGGATGAACGCCTGTTGATACGGAGGGGCCGAGACCCCAGAACCTTTGGAATCTCAGAATAGAAGTTTGAATGAACTTTAAAGGGTTGCTGAGAATCCACTGCTTTGCCATCCGGGACAGCTCGACGTCTCGCGACACTTCGTCACTCTTAGCAATTCCGATTCCAGACAAGTGACGTTCATTCTCGCTCTGCCAGTCGCTAAGGCTTGAGGCACTCCACGTTGCATCAGTCGAGACAACTTCGTTGAAAAACGTCTCGTTGTTTCCCAGCAACAAGGTATAGCCGCCGTGGGTCGTCATCAGAATCGGGCGACCGAACACAATTGAATTTCGGATTGCCCACGGGGAAACCGTTATGGCAACGGCGAAGATGCACACGGCTCCCGTCCTTGCGTGCCTTGAACTGACTCGCGGATTGAATGCGCCATCGCTCGAACGGGTTCGCAGAGTTTCAACCACCCAGACCGCTCCGGCGAGCATTCCAAACGCCCAGATCGACGGACGGCATAGAGCCGCCAGCCCGAAGAGCACACCGACGACACCAACCTTCGCTATTTCATTGCCACTCCACAAAGTGGCGACGAGCATCATCGTCACCAGAAACGTAGCCAACGTCTCGGTCATTGCCTGGGTCGTGTACTGAACCAGTAGCGGATCGGCAGCCACCAATGTCGCAGCGATGGCGGCTGTCCGCGTCGAAAGCCGACAGCGAATCGCAAGAAGCCATGTCAGCCAGACGGTGGCCGTCCCGAGCACAATCTGAGCTGCTCCAAGTAACACAAACCCGCCGAGATGAATGCACGATGCAACAAGCAGCGGATAGAATGGCGGTCTGAAAGCTGTCGGCTGATTGACCGTTGAGCAGTAACCATTTCCATCGAGAAGATTCTGAGCAATCGCGAGATAGGCATCCCGGTCGACCTGAAGGTTTTCGAAAAGGAACGCGACAGCCGTAACTCTAAACACACCGGCAATGAAGAGGATCCACGCGATTACAGGCACACGAATTGTGTTGTTCTCATTGCCGTCATCTCTCGACATGATTCGATCCCGAGTTCTTGCAACCACCGACTGGCCAATCGTAACCAGTCACCAGCGTTATTGAACTGCCAACGTTCCGCAATCGCATTCTCACGTACTTCACAGCCGGCGAGCATGTGTCGCGAGAGCGATCTCCGTCGGCGAGATTGGCATTCGGCAGACGAATTCTCGAATCGATGCTCGGCCTTTCAATGTCGTACTGGCGGCACGGCCTTTTAGCAGCGAGTAGCAACCAAATGCCGTCAGCACTATTCTTCGTCGCAGATCAGGAACCAACTAAGTCAATGAAAGAGCATCGCCTGAATTCGGCCCAATGCAGCCTGCTAACCCCAATTCCAACTCCGAGAATAGTCCGTCTCCGCCAAACTTCCTTGAGAAGACCGCCGCGGGCGTCATCCATTGGAGACTGGCGATTCTGGCCGTCGCTGTAGTACTGACATTCCTTGCGTGGCCAATCGCTGCTCGACTTAGTTTTGACGAGTCCATCGAGTCTCTGTACGCCGACGATGATCCGCATTTCGCGGCGTTTGCTCGGAGCAAGTCTCATTTTGGTGGCGACGAGTTTGCGATTGTTGCCTGGGAAGAAACGAACCTCTTTTCCGAAGATTCGACTTCTGTTTCGCCAGACAGCCGTGGCCGCATTGAGGCACTCTCCAAGAAGCTATCGGCTATTCCCGGCGTGGAGTCTGGCAGTGCTCAACACGCGGTCGGCGCTCTTGCCTTTCCGTATAAGCGGGACCAGGTCACGAAGTTGATCGAAGGCGTACTGATCGGAGCGGACCACAAAACGACGGCGGTCGTCGTGCGTCTCTTGCCCGAGTCTTCGGCGCCGGTATCCCGTGCGGAGACTGTCGCACGGATTCGCCAACTGGCGAGGACTCATCAACCCGCTGCGTATGTTGTCGGCGAACCGGTTCAGATTCATGACATGTTTCGCTACGTCGAAGAGGATGGACACGAGCTGTTTCAGTTCTCGCTTGTCCTGCTCGCGTGCGTGCTGTTCACGCTGTTTCGAACGATGCGGTGGGTCGTGCTGCCGATCGTCGTTGTCGTGTTCACGATCCGCTGGACGGAAGCAATTCTGGTGCTGGCCGGAGCACAATTGAGCATGGTTAGCTCGATGATGAATTCGCTTGTCACCATCGTTGGAGTGGCGACATCAACCCACCTCGCCATGAGATTTCGCGAGTATGCCAGAACGATGGAACGTCGACCGGCACTCGTACGAGCAGTCGCCGAACTTGTCCCGCCGATATTCTGGACCTGTGCAACAACGGCGGTCGGATTCGCATCGCTACTTTCCAGCAGCATTACACCGGTCCGAAGTTTCGGACTGATGATGGCACTGGCAACGCTGCTGATCTTCATCGTCGTCGTACTGATCGCACCTGGTGGAATGGCTCGCTGGTTCCACCGAACTGATGGATTGCGACGCGATTCAACTCGAGTCAACAGTTGGCTTCACATGATTGCGGGGGATCCAATCCCTGCGCCAGCGGAAAGACATCTCGTCTCGGTCCTGCAGGGCGTATCGCAGTTTGTCGAACGTCGCCCCGGCCTTGTCACTGCGACGGCGCTGTCGATCGTCCTCCTGGCCACCATAGGGATGACGAGACTTCGAGTTGAAACTGACTTCAGTAGAAACTTTCGCGAAGAAAGCGAACTGGTCCAGTCTCTGAATTTTGTCGAGACCCGACTTGGGGGAGCTGGAACGTGGGAAGTTAACTTTCCCGCACCAACCCCGTTGACAGAAGAGTTTCTTGCGACCGTTCGTGACCTCGCGGCCGAGTTGCGAGCATCATTACTCGCACCGTCTCAGGAGCGGGGGGCTGCCACAGGTCGCTTAACCAAGGTGGTTAGCCTAACAGACGGGTTAGACCTTGTCCCCAAGGAGATTGGCGTCGGATTCCTTTCGAAATCCTTGTCGCTTGATGAACGTCTTGCATTGCTCTCGAACATGCAGGGTGAGGTCGTTTCCGGTCTCTACGATCCGAAGAACGGCAGGATGCGAATCGCACTTCGCGGCCTTGAACGTCAAAAGTCTGAGGCAAAACTGAAGCTGATTGCTGAGGTCGACGAAATCGCTCGAGAAGTCCTGCAGTTCTCGCCACGCCAGCCCGACGTAGAGCAAGCAGCAATTCACGACAGTCAACCGCAGCCAACGACTGAAGCAGCGTTCTCTTCACAGTCAGTCGAAACGACTGGCATGTTTGTCCTGCTGACATTCCTGATCGAAAGTCTGCTCCGAGACCAGCTGATCAGTTTCGGGATCGCGGCAGTCGGAATCGGGGCGATGATGGCGATCGCTTTTCGCAGCCTCACGATTGGCCTGATAGCACTCGTCCCGAATGTGTTTCCGATCGTCCTGGTTCTCGGAACGATGGGGTGGGTCGGTGTGCCGATCAACATTGCGTCTGCAATGATCGCCAGCGTGTCAATGGGCCTTACCGTTGATAACAGCGTCCATTACCTGTCTGCCTATCATCGCGTCAGACGATCTGGTGCTTCCGTTCATGAGGCAATCGCCAGAACTCAAACTCAGGTTGGTCGATCGCTGGTCTTCGCCAACGTCGCGTTAATCGCCGGCTTGTCCGTACTCACCATGTCACAATTCATTCCTTTGGTCTATTTCGGAATTCTGGTAAGTGTCGCCATGTTGGGAGGCCTTGCGGGAAATCTCTTCCTGCTGCCGCTCATGCTTGGCCGCGTCGACAACGACAGACCATCGCAGACAACCACCGTCCAGGCCCCATCGACGACCAACTGAAGTAGCCCGCCGTTCACACTTAAAGATTCTTTGTCGAGATCATCGGACTTCATCCATGTCAGCAGACCTACCCCGGACTCTTGGAGACCTCAAAGCAAGTGGCTACTCGCCTGAGAGCGTCAAAGACGAAATGCGTCGTAACCTGGTCCGAAAGTTGAAGTCGCGCGAACCACTTTTCCCGGGAATCGTTGGCTACGACGAAACCGTCATCCCACAAATTACGAACGCCATTCTTTCAAAACATGATGTGCTGTTTCTTGGGCTCCGCGGTCAGGGAAAGACTCGCATGCTCCGAATGTTGACAGCGTTTCTTGACGATTCAATTCCCGTCGTAGCAGGCTCCGAGATCAATGATGACCCGTTGAGTCCTCTGTCCCGATTCGCGCGAGATCGAGTCGCCACCGAAGGGGACGCATGCCCGATCGAGTGGGTCGGTCGCAGCGATCGGTATCACGAAAAACTGGCGACTCCCGATGTGACCATTGCTGATCTGATCGGCGAAGTTGACCTGATCAAGCACGCCGAAGGCCGTCACCTCTCCAGCGAGGACGTCATGCATTTTGGCCTGATTCCCCGCAGTCATCGCGGAATCTTCTGCATGAACGAGCTGCCCGACCTCAGTCCAAAGATTCAGGTTGGACTTTTCAACGTCCTCGAAGAACGCGACATTCAGATTAGAGGGTTTACGGTTCGGCTGCCGCTCGATCTGTGCCTGGTCTTCTCGGCCAACCCGGAAGATTACACCAACCGCGGCCGAATCGTGACGCCACTCAAGGACCGAATTGGTTCAGTAGTCAGCACGCATTACCCGACAACGAGAGACCTCGGTGTCACCATTAGCAGGGACAACGCGTGGACCGAACGGAACACGGACGTCGCCGTCTTCGTGCCAACATTCATCCATTCCATCCTTGAAGAAACCTCGCGACTGGCTCGCACAAGCCCGCACGTCAACCAGGCGTCCGGCGTCAGCGTTCGCATGTCGATCGCCAATCTCGAGAATGCTGTTTCCAATGCCGAAAGAAGAGCTCTGATTCACGGAGAATCGCACGTCGCCGTCGGCATCCACGACCTGGCCCACATCACCCCGAGTGCTCGCGGCAAGATGGAGTTAGCCATGTCTGACGAACCGGGCGAAGAGGATCGCCTCGTCAGACGGTTGATGGCAGAGGCCGTAAAGAACGTGTTCGATGAGTCGTTTAAGCCGAAGCAGTTCAGAAGTCTGGTCGAACATTTCGAATCAGCAGAAGCGGTCATACTCGGCGATGGAAGCAACTCATCCGACACGCACACGTCGGTCACATCACTACCGGGAATCGGCGAACAACTCGCTGACCTGGTATCACAACTCGAACCTGCGTTGTCGGATGACTCCTTCCGCCCGGCACTCGATATTTCAGTCGCCGGATTCATCCTCGACGCCCTGCATCACCACAATCGACTCAACCGACGGGAAACTGATCGCGGACAAGCATACGGTCTGTAAGCAAGTAGATGCTCTCTTCATGCCAGATCGATGAAGACAGGAATCGCGTGAGGCGTTTCTACCAATGACGATGCGGGACTAATCATCTCGAAAAACTGAACCACGCCGAGAGAAAGGCACATCGACAAAAAAACGGGCTGACAGTCGAACTGTCAGCCCGCTTGCGGATCAGTATTGTTCTTGGAATCCGCCTTAAGCCTTTGAGTTGAACAAAGTCTTAGAACTTTGGGACTTTGATTCGTTTGCCAATCTCGGCATACCTCGGATCCCAGAAAATTGAGTCAAACCGAAAACCGTAACGACGGCCCTTGTCCCACTTGGCACGGCCAGCCCAAGGTGTCCCGGCGTGTTCCTTGGCGGCGGCATCGAAGGCTTCATCAGCTTTCTGCATTTCAGAATCCAGCAGTGCCAGATACTCCGACTTCGACTCCTTGATTTTGAAGCCTTTCTTGATCCGATCGAACTGCTCGTCGGTCGGCTCCATGTGTTTCCCGTTGTAGTGAATATCCCAACGATTGTGTTTCGGATCCTTTGGCTTCCGACCACTCGCTGCATGCTCATCCAATGTCAACAGGTACTGAAAGAGCCGGACTCGATAGGCAAGGCACTGTGAATGCATGAGGTCATAAGCAGCACGCCACCGTTGAGAATCTTCCTTGGCTCGAAGCGGTCGGATCTTCTCAACCAGAGCGATTGCCTTATTGAGCTGACCCATAGCATAGGCAGCTTTCTCGAACTCCTGGCCGCCCTCCTTCTGAAATTCCTCAGCCTCAATCGAGAAATGCCAGGTTCGCATGTTCAATTTTTTGTCCCAGTGAGGGTTCAGATTCTTGATAACTTCCCAAACGCCAGTCCTAAAATCGCTGCGGGCACGTTGCTCTTCGTAGTCTCGACGTGAAAGAAGCAGCGGCTCGTACTCTTTCATCGCCAGCGCTTGAAACTTGCGAGCCTCTATGAGGGCAGGTTTGCCAACGATGTTTTCTTCCTCACCAGGAAGCATGAAGAACACACCGCCGGTCTCCTTACAAAGGCGAACCTGCGAATACGGACCGAACCCGCTGGGAGAACTGTCATGTCGGGCGTGTAATCCGTCCCATTGAAGAGCCTCGGGATAGGCAGTCTCCGGGCCTCGGTTGATCCACACCCAGTGGGGCAACTGGTACACCGGATCGGTCCACCGAATCCTTGCGAACGGATAACCGAAGATAGATTCGCGGCCCATGCAATAAACGGGAGCTTTGGCTTTCTCACACGCTTGAATTGCCTGTTCAATCTGTCCGTAGTCGTTGAGGTTCGTGTCCCCAGCATCCGAAGGGGATTCGTCGCTAACAATAATCACAACAAGGCGTCGTTTTTGACTTCGAGCTTTAGGGCCGAATTCCTTGATCACGTCGAGGATTGCCCCATACATGTTTTCATCACCGCTTTCATCGACCGGAATCTTGTCGATGGCAGCCCGAATCTCCTTAACGTCAGTCGTTGACTTCTTTGTCAGCTCTCTGACCGACTTGCCAAAACTGCAGATCGACGTCAGCAGAACTTCATCGCGGTCCTTCAGGCTTGAGTCTTTCCGTGCCTGGATGCCCAGCTCTTCATAAATCTTGTGGAATTTTTGAGCGATCTCTGCCTGGTCATCTTTCATACTGTTCGACTCATCGAACAGCCACACGGCCATGACCTTTTCCGTCCGCATCATGCGAATCAGTTCCTGAGTCATGCGAGACAATGCAGCGCCATACCCCTCGACCATCGCGCCGACTTCACCGTTGACTTCGCCCATGCCCAGATCATCGCCAAGCATATTCTCGCCGACGACATCCATCACACTGGCTTGAACATCGAACTCGACTTCCTGGAGAGATTCTGAAGCTTCGACCTTCTGCTGAGCAACAGCCGGCGCGCCTGAGCCGCCAACAGCGGTCGACACAGCACCGCCAACGATGACGTTCTGTGTCTCGGCAATCTGTGTGTCAGTTTCGAGCGGCTTGGTGAACTCTTCCTGCTGGCGTTCATCGTCGAAGACAGTCTCCAGAACAATCTCTGGCAACTTGTCGTTCAGTTCGAAATGAATAAAAGTCAGGCATCCCAGTAGCACGACGTGCGCCACCATGGAAGTGCCGAGTGCCGAAAAACTCGCGGAACGGTTCATGGACCAATTACTCCGAAAAAACAAACGCATTCAAATTGACGCGTGCTTGCCGCCAGCAAAGAAAGTGACGGCGTTGACTATAAACTCGGTGGGGGCGGGCGACGAATCAGCTTCTTCTTGCCAGTCTTGGGATCGACTTCTTCCAGGAAGTCAACGCCCTTTTTAGGCTCGGCGTTACCGTTCATCTGCCCGCTAGCTGCGTAGTTCGTGTACGACTCCCGCCATCCCCAGCCCATTTGCCGTTCCAGCTCCAGCTCGGCCAAATAGGCCCACGGAGTTCCTTGGTGGTCATCCACAACTCGGCTCAGATACTCCGTTGCGCGAGCGACAATCTTTCGAATCATTGGTCCCGTTTGGACTTCGCCAGACGCAACCATCGTCCAGGTGTTATTGCCTTCTTTTTCAAACGTCTTTGGAGCAACTTTCATCTGAGCCAGCATCATGTTGTAGCCAATCGCCCGTGCTTGTAACGCCAACGCTCGCCCCATTGCCAGATCGTAAGCTGCCTGCCAACGAGGTCCTTTCAGCTGATCACGTTCCTTCTCACCTGCTTCAAGCTGAGTCACAATCTCGGTGACCCGCTGACCGAGAATGGCAACACTCTTCTGAGCCTCTGTCGCCTCGACTCGCAACGCGTTGTCTGTGTCAGCGCGAAATCGAGTAAGTGGCGCCCTGACCCGTGTCATCCGAGTCCCCTCTGCGGCTCTCAGCAAAGCCATCTTGGTTGGATTTCCAGCCACATCCTTTTCGTAGAATTTCATCGGCCGGTAATCAGGCAGATAATCCTTCATCAGTGCAACGTCGAACTGCTTGCCTCGAGAATCCTGAGCGATCAAGTACAGACCGCCAGTTTCGGCACACAACCGTGTCAAAGCGTACGGGCCAAGACCGGACGAAATTCGGCCATTGTCAACTCCACGAGCCCCCCAGTACGGGAGATCCAGCACTTCCATGCGGACTGACTCCGGCCCCTGATCAACCGGAACGTCCACTTCAAAGCCGTCGGTATATTTGTAGCGAACATATCCCTTCTCGCGACCGAAGGGCGACGAGTTGCCAATGCAGTAGACTCGAAACCCAGTCTTCGAGCACATGGCCGCGACGGTCTCGAGATGCTCAAAATCGTCACCGCGTTCGTCTGTCACCAGCACGATCATGCAGTTGTGCTTGTTGCGTGCCGACCGGAATTTCTTCCACTTATTGACGACTTGACCAACCGCAGTGAAGGCCATTTCTTTTCCGGAATCATCGTCTTTGATGCCACGAACCAGGTTAACAGCCTTCCCGATGTCCGAGATCGGTTCCGGCGTGTAGAAGTGGATGTCCTTCCCGAAACCAACAATGGCGGTTTTGAGCGGTGAATTGCGTTCAGCCTTCAGACTGTCGAGCTGACCGTAAATATTTTCAAACCGGTCAGCGATTTCATTTCGCCGAATGGCCAGTGAACCGGATTCGTCGAACAACCACACGACGAGAGTCTCGCGTTCCTTCAACGAGTTGATGACTTCGTAAGTCATCCTGTCGATCGATCCTTCGACACCACCGGCTTTCTCAGACGTGCCAGTCGTCTCAACCACGCTTGTCAGATCAGCGGATGGTGGCTGCATGACTTCATTGATCGGCGGCGCCTCGATCTCAAGCAGTTCCTCTTCAAGCTCCCGCTTGATCTCTTCCTGCTGATTCTGGTTCAGAACCTGGGAGGCTGCCTGCGATGAAGTCAGCGTGTTTGCTTCGCTCGCGTTTCCAACCATATCCGCGACGGTGACGTCAAACTTGTAGTCACGCTCGTCCAACTCGTCGACCACGCTGCTGATCAGGTTGTCGGTGTCGGGACCAGCGGTCACGTAGATGATGTTTGAAAGCAACAGCAGAACGACGACATGCACCACCAGACTGACTGCCCAGGCCGGGATTTCGCGAGTACCAGAGACGGCTGCCGAATTCAGCTCGGCATCATCGGCAGTATGGCGATAGCTGTCGCTTGTGAAGTCACTCACAGCGGGCTCCTTTTTGTCGTCGTCAAAGGATGACAGGTGCTACCAGAAGAGTTGAGGATGCTCATCCTGAGGTAACGTCCAACTCTGTAGTGAAGGCAACGTCCGAGTCTGCTGGAACGTCAAACCCATTCGAATAAACGGTTTAAGTTACAGCACAGGTTCAGAGTCCACAACTCTGAATCCTCGTAACTAACAGCCGAACTACCGCTGATGTTCTGCCGAAAACCCTAT
>JBLFXD010000100.1:0-12157 GCA_047611045.1 Planctomycetaceae bacterium
ATTTTCAGAACTCACCGGGCACGCCGCACAATGGCTATCCGGACACGCTGCTAGTGGAAGCACTCGAGAACGCTCCGACTCAGGAAGAGCAAATTCGTTATGCAGCGATGTTGAGACTGCTGAAGACCGGGTGGGACGACGAGCTGCGGGAACGCTATTTCAAGTGGTTCGTCCAAGCGTCGACTTATCGAGGTGGCGCCAGCTTTGCGACGTTCATTGCTAACATCCGCGCCGAAGCAATCGCCACGCTCACTGATGACGAGAAAGCTCGGCTTAATCCGATCCTGGAAGCGAAGCCGGAGAACGACGTTCCGACGTTCACGGCGAAGCCGCGTAAATTTGTCAAAGAGTGGACGATGCAGCAGCTTGTTCCGTTGGTACAGACTGGCTTGAAGAATCGTGGCTTCGACAAAGGGCGAAGACTGTTTGGAGCGGCCGCGTGCTTCGCGTGTCACCGATTCGACAATCAGGGCGGAGCTGTTGGTCCTGACCTGACTATTCTTTCGGGCCGCTTCAGCGCCCGCGACATTCTGGAATCAGTCGTCGAACCCAGCAAGCAGATCAGCGACCAGTACGGCGCCGTGCAGATTGTGACGATGGACGGGAAAGTCGTGACCGGTCGGATCATCAACCTGGCCGGCGACTCGTACCGCATCCAGACGAACATGCTCGATCCAGGAGCATTGGTCGGAGTCGACCGAAAACAGATCGACGTGATGATGCCATCAAAAACGTCGATGATGCCCAACGGGCTGCTGAACACTCTGAACGAAGACGAGATTAAAGACCTGATGGCGTATCTGCTGTCGCGCGGCGATCGCTCGAACGCGATGTTCAAGAAATAGGAACCTCCGGACCGACTGAGATAAGAACAAAGTCACTTCCCCCCGTGGGGGAGAGGTCGCGGTCTCAGCCGCGGGTGAGGGGGCGTCTGAACTCTATTGAAGATGGGCTTTCTGCACGAAGCTTAAACCCTCACCCGGCCCTGAGAGGCCGACCTCTCCCGCAAGCGGGAGAGGTGACAATCTCGAGGATGTTCGAGTCACGCTTCGGCGGCGGTTCGCATTTTTTCGAGGCCGAGTTTGGCGACTTCCAGCGGGTCCTGTTTCCAGAGAGCCTCGTTGAAAAGTTCCAGCGACAGCCAGCGGTCGTAGCCGACTTTTCGCAGCATGTCGCAGTAGAGTTTCAGGTCGATGGCTCCGTCGCCGGGCATGACTCGGTCGGGGTCGTGCTGAGTTGCGGGCGGTGGATCGGCCGGGGCGTCGTTGAAGTGCGACATGGCGATCTGGTCGGCGGTCAGTTTGCTGATCGACTCGATCGGGCCGCCGCCGACGTAGCAGTGGAACGGGTCGAGGATGACTGTCGCGTCGGAGTTGCCGCAGTTTTCCATGATGCCGAGGGCGTCTTCGATTGTCTTGAAATCGTCGACGAATCCGAGGTACTCGATCGACGGCTTGACTCCGAACTGGCGGCCGAGTTCCAGGAGTTCGCCGTAATGTTTGGCTCCGAGTTCCCGATCGGCAGCTCCTTGAGGCGGGCCGGCGACGGTATGCGGGGCTCCGACTGCGGCGGCGATTTCCAGTCTTCGTTTGGCTTCGTCCATCGCCTGTTGGTGGGGTTCTCCGGCGGGCTGGAACCAGCCGTGAATGTAGATGGTCGTCGGCACGGCCAGTCCGGCATCGTCGACGGCTTTGCGAATGTCGGAGACGCTGCCGCCGGATGCAACGTGAGCGTCGATGTCGTCGTGCCAGAGTTCGATGCCGACGTAGCCAGCCTTGGCGGCGATCTCGATCTTCTCAAGAATCGGGACGGGCTTGATCGTGCTTGAGTTCAGGCAGTATTGAAATCCGGTGGCCATAGTGTCAGTCCTGCGGGTTGGATTGTGATCTGTCGTTCTGTTCGGACGCGGAGTCGTGGTAACGTACCGGCCAAAGCGTTGTCAGGCAATTCGTTGAAACTGGACAGTGACTGAGATGCAATCTCGACTGATAGACTTTGGCTTTGCGGCGACTTTGCTCGTTGCGATCGGCTGTGGATCAGAGCCTGACGCTTCGGGCACGGGAGAGGCTCGGAGAGCGGTCGAGACGTTGACGCGAGGCGCGCGTGCCTCTGGCGCGGAAGAGTCTGCAAATGACGATGCCGTTCCGCCTCAGTCTGAGCTGCCTTCGACAAGTGGAAAAACTGAGACAGCGGGTTCACCTGCGGCTGCGAATCCTGCAACTGTCGAGCCCGTTTATCGGATGTCGTATCCCCGGCCCGAGATAAGCGAGCAGGCGTTGCGTCGAAACGGTCTGATGCAGTTTCGGCTGAAGCATCTTGATCTGATTACGGACCTCACGCCGGACCTTTACGAGCCCCTTCTTCCCTTGCCGGATGCCATGCTGGCGACGTGGGAAGATTTCTTTGGAGAATTGCCTCCGGCCGAGGACGGTTCCGAATACCGAGTGACCGGCTACTTGATGCGCGATCGGGAGTTGTTTCTGGCTGCCGGCCTGGTCAAAGAAGACACGCTCCTCAGTTATCACGGGCGGCAGATCGGGGCGGAGTTCTGGCTGAACGATCAGAGCCGGGATTATTACCGTCGGCATCTTCTGCTGCACGAATCGACGCACGCCTTCATGCGGCACTTGCCAGGCGAGGCGACTGATCTGCCGATGTGGTATCTCGAAGGCATGGCTGAGATGCTGGCGACACACCGACTGGCTGATGACGGGACCGTCGAGTTCAACGTCATGCCGGTTGACCGAAGCCGCTTTCTCGGTTTTGAGCGAATCGCCATCGTGCAGCGAGATGTGAAAGCAAACGGCGTTCGACCGCTGTCGGCGATTACCCGTTTCAGTGCCGAGGATTTTACGAAGGTTGAGTCGTACGCCTGGTGCTGGGCTCTGTGCCGGTTTCTGGAATCTCATCCGAAGTACCGCGACCGGTTTCGCAGGATCGCTCGCGAGCTGATCACCGTCCCGTTTCGACAGAATATGGCCACGTTGTACGCTCCGGACATGAAGCAGCTGCAGACGGAGTGGCTGCTCTTTGCGGCCAACGTCGAGCACGGATTCGATTTTGAACGGGCTCAGGTTGAGTTTCGCGACGGGCGGCCGATCGTTGGGAAGGCCGAGACAACGGTACGAAGCGATCGAGGCTGGCAGTCGGCTGAGATCCTCGTCGAGGCCGGCAAGCGGTATCTGGTGACGGCGACGGGACAGTTCACGCTGGCGGATTTGCCGAAGCCGTGGGTCAGCGAAGCCAACGGAGTGTCGATTCGGTACGCCCGAGGTCGTCCGCTGGGGCAGCTCCAGGCGAGCGTCCTCGGAAAATCGAAAGGCGATGCTCCGTCGGGTTCGTCGATGCTGCGTGAGGTTGCACTGGGCAACGAGGCGGTTTTTGAAGCGGTCAACTCGGGGACACTCTATTTAAGAATTAACGACGACTGGGGCGAGCTGGCTGATAACCGCGGGACACTGTCCGTGACGGTCGAGCCGATCCTCGACGCTGTCGACCAGGCGGCGGGAAGGTGATACCGTCCACTTCGCGGGTAGCAGTCCTCGTTTTCAGAAGACACCTCTCCCCCGTGTGGGAGAGGTCGCGGTCTCAGCCGCGGGTGAGGGGGATGGCTGCTGTTAGCGACTCGTCGTGACTATTCGAGATGATGTACCCTCACCCGGCCCTGAGAGGCCGACCTCTCCCGCAAGCGGGAGAGGTGATAAGTTCCTTTGGCCCTTCCGAGAATTTTCCGTGAGTGCTCAGTGGATAACGTGGAACAGTCTGCCGTGGCTGCAGCAGGCCGATGAAAACGGGACGACGGTGCAGCTCGGCGATCGGATTCTGCAAAGTGTTTCCAGTTGCGAGTCGTTGAGCGATTTTGTCGCGACTACCTTGCCTGACATCGCTTCCGAGTTTGCCGTGCAGTGGATTGGCGTGGTTGATCGGTGGCCGCAATGGTCGGTTCAACACGAATTCGGTCGGCATCAGTTTGAGCATCTTCCGGTCCGATTCTTTGAGGAAGTTTTCGATCGTGACGCTGGCGGTGTCTCGAAGCTCGACCAGCCTGCAGATTGGTCGGCAGTGGCCGTGCCTCTTCAGAACGAAGCAAACAATCAGCGACTGCTGGTCCTCGCGGGCCGGCGCGTTGATTCTGCAGACGTTGGACGCGTCGTTGCGATTTCTCGGGCGTTTCAATACTGCCTGAAAATGGTGACGCAGCGCGAGCGTGCGACGCTTCAGTCGGGACGGCTCCGTGAAACGTTGCGCGTTGCGTATAGACTTTCTGAGATCTTCGAGACCGTTCCTTTGCTTGACGCTTTGGCTGAGGAGGCAACACGGATTCTCGATTGCGACCGTGCGAGCATTTTCATCTGGGACCAGCCGAACAAAAAACTGCTGGCCTGTCCGGCGCTGGGAGTCGAAGGCGGCACTCTTTACATCCCGGATGACGCCGGAATCGTGGGCACGGTCATTCATTCGGGAGAGACGATTCGAGTCGACGATGCTTACAACGACGACCGCTTTGACAGCAGCGTTGATAAGAAAAGTGGGTATCGCACGAAGACTCTGCTGGCAGTCCCGCTGCTTGATGGCGACGGGCGGTTGATCGGCTGCTTCGAAGGGATCAATCGAAACGAGGGCGTCTTTGACACGGACGACGAAGACATTCTCGGGCAGTTGGGGATTCAGGCGGCGATCGCGTTGCGGAATACTCGCGAACGGGCCCGGCTGATCAGCACGCATCGGCAACTGACCGAGCAGATGGCGAGCAGCGTTCGGATCATCGGCGACAGTACCGCCACCGCGGCGGTGCGGGAGAAGATTGAACGACTTGCCCCGACCGATCTGCCCGTGTTGATTCTGGGTGAGAGTGGGACGGGCAAAGAGGTCGCGGCGCAGTCGCTGCATTTTCACGGTCCGCGAGTCGACGATGCGTTTGTCGCTGTTAACTGTGCGGCGTTGACCGAGACGTTGCTGGAGAGCGAGCTGTTCGGTCACGAAAAGGGAGCGTTTACCGACGCGCAGGATACTCGCAAAGGAAAGTTCGAACTGGCTCACGGCGGCACGATTTTCCTGGACGAAATTGGCGACATGAGTCTCGGCGGGCAGGCGAAGATGCTGCGGGTGCTCGAGCAGAAAGTGATTACTCGAGTCGGCGGCAGTGTGCCGATTCCGGTCAACGTTCGCATCGTCGCGGCGACGAACGTCAATCTCGCCCAGGCCGTCCGCGAGAAGCGATTTCGCGAAGACCTGTATTACCGACTGAATGTCGTAACGCTCGATCTGCCGCCGCTGCGCGACCGACCGGAAGACATTATGGCTCTGGCCGAGTACTTCCTGAGGCAATTCTGCCCGCAGGCTCGTCGGCCGGTCCTTGAGTTCAGCGACGAAGCTCGGCGTCGAGTGCTGACGCATGGCTGGCCTGGCAACGTTCGGGAACTCCGCAACCTGATGGAACGCATCGCGTTCTTAAGCACCGGTGAAAAGATCGAAGTCGAAGACTTGGCCTTCATTCTGAGTCCGCAACAGAAGGACGAAGCCGAACTGGGAGTCGACTTGGGACTTTCTCAGGCCACGTCGCGTTTCCAGGGACAGTACATCGAACGGGCGGCCAAACGGGCGAGCGGCAACATGAGCGAAGCCGCCCGAATGCTCGGCCTGCACCGCTCAAACCTCTACCGCAAGATGCGACAGCTCGGCATGAACGTCCCGGACGAAGAAGAAGAGGATTTGGAATAAGCAGCGATGGGTGTGTCGAGGAGCACCCTGCGGATTGTCGGCTCAACGCTCAGTTCGCGACGTTGATTTTGTTGGAGACGACTTCCGGAGTTTCCGGTCGCAGCCGATTTGGGAACCGTGAATTGCGTTTCTCGACATGCCGCGTGAAGGGCGGCTTGAGTTGGCCAGCCGGTCCGCCCAGGCGAGCGCTGAACTTTGATTCCATGCCAACCTCAGCTCGTTGCAGGCTTAGTTTGATGTCGAAGTCGACGCGCTTTCCGTCCGGAGTTTCCGCGACCAGCATGTAGTAGCGGGGAAGTTCGATCTGTTGTTGCAAGTCGAACTCGACGGTCAACGTCGCCAAAGGTCCGGATCCGCTGTTGAACACCGGATTCGCGATGGCGACAACTTTCCCTTGAGCGGACGCTCCAGCCAGCTCCCGGATTGAAGGAGGTCGTTCAGCGGCCGTGGCCGTGCCGTCCGGTGCAAGCTCTCCCGAGACGTGCTTCCATTTCTGTCGACCGTTCGGCACGGCAATGGTGGCGACGAAATCTCCCGATGGTCCAAACTGAGGCGGCGTCTTGAATTCAATCGTGCCGCTTGCCTTGAGATCTATCGGAACGTCGGCTGTGTGATAGAACGATCCGCCTCCAACCTGTTTTGACAAATGGAGAACGTATTTGCCAGAAGCGGCAGGCGTTCCGCTGGCGAGCTGATAATCGACGAGAAATGGCTTGTTGAACCCGCCGAAGCCCTGATCAGATCCTGGCCGCAGGTTGGACAGAACGACCCAGACGTTGCCGGCCGGGTCGATATTCTCGAGCGGTTCAACGGGGGGAGTCTGGACGACCGGATCGGAAGTCGACGATGGCTGTATTGTCTCGGTGGGAAGCCGCGGAGACGTCGCCTGTTGAGGGATCGATGGTTGTGTGCTTTGACCAGGGATCGCGTTGCTGAACGGCAGCTCGCCATGCAGAGTTCCAGGGAATTTCGGTGCGCTCGGCGGGGGACTCATCTCCTGCGGGTTGGTGAGTTGATCGGGCAACTGGAACTCAGGACGAACTTGAAGATCGCTGGCCGGGAAGTTTGGTTGGACGGGCGCTGGGAAGACGGGATTCGGGATGACGATCGGATTGTTTTGTCCGAGCTGCTGTTGCGGATCGTCGTCTTCGAGCAGTCCAACGATCAGACCGAGAATGGCACCAAAGATACTCATTGCACCGAATCCAAGGCCGGCGACCAGCCCGATTCGCACGGGTGTCCAGGTTTTCTTCTTCGGCTTTGATTGTCGTCGCGAACCTGATGAGCGACGCGTCGTCGCTGTCTGTTCCCACTCGTCCTCATTGCCGTCACCGTCTCCGTACTGGTCGTACGAGTCGCCGCCCCATTCGTCATCCGCATCGTAGTCTTCGTCGTCGTCCAGCCAGACGTCTTCTTCGGGAACGGTGATCTTTGAACCGCAGCCTGGACAACTGCCCGACTTTCCCGCCATCGCCGCCTTTGCCTTGAAACGTTTGCCGCAGTCATCACATTCGACCGGAATGCGATCGTCGGCTGGCGTTGTGGGCTGAGCGGTTCGCGAGCTTTTACCTGGTGAACGCTTTCGTCCTTGAGGCAACGGTTCGCCGGATTCCACGCGAAACGCCAGCGACAGACGCGTCAGGTTTTCCAGCTGCTCGGATGGGACTTCGGGATCCGGCCCGCCGACTAAACCGGAAAAATTCTTTCCAATCTGAATCGGTGTGTAGATGAAACCCCACGGGAAACCCCACCAACCGAACAAGCCTGAAGTCACCAGCGCGGACAGCTGTTTGCTTCGGCCGCATGATCGACAGCAAACGTGTGGCGAGCTTCGCCACGAAGTCAGCGCGACGATCGACCAGATCGTGTGCGACGTGTGAACATCGATCGGGCCTGGACCTTCGCACAACGGACAGTCGCCCCGATGAGTCTCGTCAACGGCGTCGTCAACGATATGCTGCGGAAGGCGATCGGCGGCGATCACCAGGCGGCCTTCCTCCAGGCACGCGTCGTTGCAGAATGTCCGTCCAGATTTATTCTTGCCACCGAACAGGATGAAGGAGTTGCAGTAGTCGCAGCGTGCCATCGAGATTTCTCCGTCGGGATCCCGGAAGTGGGGGCTCGTTCACTGGAGAATCATGGCACCGCCGGGTGAGCAACGGAAGTGTTGACCACAGCCGTTGCTTCGATAATTGGTCGTCGCTACTCGGCTTCGGCGCTGTAGAGGATGCGGCCGCAGCTCTTGCAGAAGACCAGCTTTCCCGTGCGGACTTCGACGATGTTCTGTGGCGAAAGTTCGACGAAGCATTCTGAGCAGGCGCTGGTATCGAGCGGTGCCAGTGTCGATGCTCCGTGCGCCCCAACAAGACGGCGGTAGAGCCCCATCTCCTTCGTCGGAAGGCACTTTTCGGCTTCGGACAATTCTTCGGTCAGAGTGGCGGCCTGTGCTTTAACTTTGGGCTCCAGCTCTGCGAATTCAGCCTTGGTCTTTTGTAGTTTGGCTTCGGCTGCTTTCAGTTCGCCGTTCAGTTCCACCAGCCGGGACTTTTCAGCGTCGACCACTTCGAGCAACTCGAGATACTCAGTTTCGATGCTTTCGTTGGCCTTTTCGGCTTTGGTGATCTGGCCTTTGAAAATGTCGAACTCGACGTTCGATTTGGCCTGATTCAACTTTGCCTTGGTGTCGGCGACTGTTTGCTCGTTTGTGCGAAACTGCAGATTCTTCTGGTCAGCCGCTTTCTGCTGCTCGGTGATCTGAGCTTTCTGCGCGTCGATCTCAGCTTGCTTAGCCGCCAGACGCTTTTCAAAAACAGCGATTTGACGCGGGCCGCTTTCGAGCTTCTTATGGCAAGCTTCAAGATCCAGATGTACCTGATGAAGTTCTCGAAGGCCGCCGGTGGCTGAACTCATGACATACTCCAGAGACTCTTGGCAGGGACTGACAGAAAATTTCGGCGAAGCTTATTCGATTGGCACCGGAGTTGCGAGTAGCGCGGACACCGGAAAAATCGACCAAACTGCCGTCAAGCCAGACGTTTGCCGTACTGAGTCTCGTAGTAGTCGCGGTACTGGCCACTCTGGATTCGCTCGGCCCAGCCTTTGTTGTCGAGGTACCAGTTGATGGTGCTGCGGAGCCCGGTTTCAAAGTCCATTTGCGGCTTCCAGCCGAGTTCGTGCTCGACCCGCGTGGTGTCAATCGCGTAGCGGAAGTCGTGTCCGGCTCGGTCTTCGACGTGTCGAATCAGCGTGCGAGGTTTGCCCAGAGCGTCCAGCAGCTTGAATGTCAGGTCGATGTTCTGAAGCTCGCTATTGCCGCCGAAATTGTAGACTTCGCCCGGTTCGCCGTTTCTGAGAGCGACGTCAATTCCGCGGCAATGATCAAGCACGTGGATCCAGTCTCGAACGTTGTTGCCCTTTCCGTAGACCGGCAACGCTTCGTCTTTCAACGCGTTCGAGATGAACAGCGGAATCAACTTTTCGGGGAACTGGTACGGGCCGTAGTTATTCGAGCATCGCGTTGTGACGGCGGGGAAGCCATACGTGTGGAAGTATGATCGGACCAGCAGGTCGGCCGCCGTTTTGGAAGCCGAGTATGGACTGTTCGGAGCCAGCGGCGTGTCTTCAGTAAAGTAGCCGTCTTCGCCGAGCGTGCCGTAAACCTCGTCCGTGGAAACCTGCAGGTAGCGACCAATTTCTGCCTTCCGGCTGGCGTCGAGCAGAACCTGGGTCCCGACGATGTTCGTTTGGATGAACGGTCCGGAATCAAGAATGCTGCGGTCAACGTGGCTCTCGGCAGCGAAGTTGACGACAGCGTCGACAGGTGCTGAAGCCAGCACGCCGTCGATGAATTTCCGGTCGCAAATGTCGCCTCGTTCGAAGCGGTATCGAGAATCGTTTTCGATATCCGCGAGATTCTCGAGGTTGCCAGCGTAGGTCAGCTTGTCGACGTTGATGATCTCGACGTCGGGGTACGTTTCAAGTTGCTGGCGGACGAAGTTCGAGCCAATAAATCCACACCCGCCGGTGACAAGCAGAGTCCTCATGTGACAGCCCTTCGAATCATATTCGTGCGAACCTGGTGATTCCCGGCCAGCTATGTGCCGAGAATCCGGCAGGATGGTAGCGGGGATTGGCGAATTTTGTGACTCGAATCTAAAGAATCCGCACTTCGCTGTTCAGCAAGGCTGGAACAAGCTCCGCGTAGTTCCGGCAATGGAGAGTCAACACGCTGTGGACCGCCGGAACTGCGCTGTGCTTGTTCCGGCCTACTGACGGCCCTTCGCAATTCAGTCGGCGGAAACGCAGCGATCTTTCGCCCAGGCTCGTAATGACGAGACCTTTCAGCTGACAGAACTGCCAGCGGGCGAGTCTTCTTCATCTCGCTGAGAATGTGCTGGTCCGAAAGCTCTTTCCGCTCGCTGAATGCGGCAAAGAGGGCGGACACGACTGCCTGTTCGATTTCCGAGCCGCTGAATTCAGGGCACTCTTTGGCGAGCGCCGGCAGGTTGAACTTTGATGGGTCCCGTTTCCGACGTTCCAGGTGAATGCCCAGAACCTGTTCACGAGCGGCTTCGGAGGGCAGGTCGACAAAGAAGACCTCATCGAAGCGGCCCTTTCGCATCAGCTCGGGCGGCAGTGCCGAGATGTCGTTCGCCGTGGCGACGATGAAGATCGGATGCCGATGATCCTGCATCCACGACAGCAGCGTGCCAAACATGCGTTGCGACAGACCGCCGTCTGAACTGTCGCCGGATGCCGATGTGAAAGCTTTCTCGATTTCGTCGATCCACAGCACGACTGGGGCCATCGACTCGGCCTGAAGCAGTGCCCGACGCAGCTCGCTTTCGCTTTCGCTTTCGCCGATGAATTTCTGATAGAGCACTCCAGGGTCGAGTCTCAGCAGCGGCATGTTCCAGTCCGAGGCGACGACTTTGGCACACAGACTCTTCCCGCATCCGGGCACGCCGAGCATCAGCACGCCGCGAGGCGGTTCGATGCCGTACTCCTCGGCCTGCCGTGAGAAGCCGCCGCGGCGCCGCCTCAGCCAGGCCTTCAGATTCTCCAGCCCGCCGATGTCGTCGACCGAGAAGTCCACGGCGATGTCTCCCAGGCTGCCGATGTTGCCGAGCAACGTCCGCTTGGCTTCGACGAGTCTCGGCAGATCTTCGATGGTCAGTGCGAAGTCGTCGTAGATCGCGGCGGCGACGACTCGGCCGACGTCTTTGAGACTCAGGCCTCGCAGCGTCTGGACCATGTGTTCGGCGTCGCGTTTGGAAACGGTCGACATGACTGTCGTGTCCGCGTTTCGGCGGATCTTCTGGAACGTCTGCTTGATGACCTGCTCGATTTCTTCGGTGGTCGGCCATCCGATGTCGAATCGGACGGTCAATCGCCGGACGTCGTCAGGCAGTGATGTGGGGTCGAGAAAGATGATCGTCGCGCCGCGTTGTTCAAGAGTCGATTCGAGGTCGCGCACCATGCGGACGACGAGGGCATCTTTGCAGTGCGGAGTGAAGTCTCGAACGACGTAGATGGCCGCTTCTGTATTCTGCTCGATGAATTCGAGCGTCGTCGCCGCCTTGGGGCCTTCAGCAACCGGTAAGCCTGGCACTCCGTCACTGCCAACCTTCCGCAGCCCGCGAGTCATCGACCAGTCGTAGAGAGCGACGCTTTGGCCAACAGCTGCTTCCAGCATGATCTTCGTGGCGCGTTGCTCGTCGCCGGTTTCGATCGAGATCAACGAATTGCCGGACTGCATCAGCAATTTCAATTTCTGAACCAGTTCAGACGTCATGAGAGGGCTCCATCGAGGTGGTTCTATCAGCAGAACCCGCCATCAGTGATTTGTTTCGGCATCCAACGAACTCGGTCAGCTGTTATTGGATCCTCGAAGTATTCCGTATTCGGGCATGATCTGCCGAGAGGAATCTGGCCGTGCTAGCGGCAAACCTGCTCTGAGCTTGTCGTTGCCATGGTGGAAATGATCGACTGAACAGATCGCGAGATGGCAAAGACTGAATCGCGTGTCGAGTTCGATCAACACGACCGCCTGACGAGCCGTCGATTGCTGATCTCCTGGCGGCTTCCTAAGATTCCGCACCCGGTGCGGAACTCAGAACAGAATCGAGGGCTATCGGGTGCCGAATGTGAAAAAGCAGCATAGGAAATTCTTGCCCAGCCGATCAGGACTGAGCCATAAGGTCAACAACAATAGCTGCTGACGAGACAAGCCCCCGTAGATCAACTGGATAGATCGTCGGCTTCCGAAGCCGAAGGTTGGAGGTTCGAATCCTCCCGGGGGTACTATTTTCGGTAGGTTTGAGTGATTGACTGGCGGCTCGTCGATCCCTAAAAAGTCTCAACTGAGACTCTTTTAAGGACTGCCGTCATGCGATTGCCGAAACTCTGCCGGAACTCCGACGGTCGCGCCTTCAGT
>JBLFXD010000101.1:0-12155 GCA_047611045.1 Planctomycetaceae bacterium
GACTTGCTGGCGGAATTGAAGGAAGGAACCATAAGCCGATGCCGCGAAACATCACCATGAAACAGCTTCGACTTGTTACCGCCGTCTGCGCATTGAGTCTTTCCATGGCGCAGGTGAAAGCCGAGGACCGGTTTCTCGTTGATGAAGGAAAGGCTTACGCTGAAATTATTATCAGCGAATCTCCGCCGCGTTCGACGCGGTTGGCGCGGTTGGCGCGGTTGGCGCGGTTGGCGCGGTTGGCGGCAGCTGAGCTGCAAACCTACGTTGCGAAGATCTCCGGCGGGCGGCTTCCAATCAGAGCCGAGGCGGAAGACGGCACATTTTTCATCATCTACGACCACCAGCGTTACACACTCAACCGCGCCGGCAGGCCAGTCACGGACAAAGTGCGCCTTCACCAAGTCGTGTCACAACTTCAGGACACGGACGACACGTCGGGAGCACCGGGGGAAATGAAGATCCAACTGATAACGGCGGTTGCCGCACTGTGGAGTTGTCGAGAAAAGAGTCCTGACCGAGTCCTGACCCCTTTGATTCACGCGGTCCGGGGATTGAGGGGGTGCAAAATGATGGACCGCTATATCGAGGCGCTGCTGCCGCGCCTGCCGAGGCGATGAATGGACCTAAGAAGAGAATTCTGACAGGACCACAGGCGCCGCGGCCATTTGTGGAGCTTAGTTCGGCAGCGGCCATATGTGGGTTTCGCCTTTGCCTTTGAGTGTCCGCGACGCCCAAGGCGTGTGCAGCACCGGTTGGATGCCACCGACGCTTGGCAGCAACTGCTGTCTGCCGAACCGATCCGGGAACGGGACAGCGGGTTTTGCGCCCGCTCGTGCGGCGGGACTGCTTGGCGGGAGGCGGAAGTCATAGGGACTTTCTGCCAGGAACGTCGGGTCGGCTACGACGGAGTGTTGCTCCCAGTGCTTGTGTTCTGGCCAGGCGGCAAGGTCGTGGACAGGTCCGCTCTGCCAGCTGATCAGCGACGCCTTGCCGGGCCCTGCCCACAGCAGGTTGTGGTCGGACTGGTAGTTGTTCTTGTGGGCATCGCGCCATGAATCGGCCGTGAACGAGGACGCATCCAGCTGCGTTCTGGTGTTGAAGGCAAGGACGTTGTTCCGCACGACAAGGTTGCGCAACGTGTAAGCGCCCTGCGCTTCCAGGCGATCGATTGGCAACCGTTGAGGGGGCGTGTTTCCCGCATTGGCCTTCCGCTCCTGTCCTCTGCCTTTGCGATCGCTGTAGCGGACGGCGAAGCCGCGCTCGTTCCGTACGCAGGTATTGTTGATGACGGTGCAGTCGTCGGTCTCCGCGATCACGATACCGTCGGATTGTACATGGCCAGATTGTTCCGGATCAAGCAAGGGCCTTCACTGATCTCCATGAAGATGCCTGCCCCGATATTGCCGATAACGGTACATTCCTCCACGGTGATGTCTGCGTTGTTGACGTCGAACCAGATGCCCGGCCCGGCATTGAAGGACGACCGGACACGGCGCAGGACGACGCTCTGGGCCTGGGTCATTTTCAGCCCGCCTGCGTGATAGGACCAGGTGATGCCTTTGGTGTTGTTGCCGATGACCTCCGCGTCCTCGATCAGCAGGTGGTCGGGGATGCCCGAGATTCCGGTCTGGCCGTTGTAGATCGCCCGTATGTTCTTCGCGATGTTGTGCAGGCCGTTGAAGACGATGCCTGTCAGGTTGTAACGCGTAGTTACGTGTTCAAAGCGACAGCGTGAGCCGCGGCTGCTCAGTCCCGTGTCGAGGTACTTCTCCAGGACCATCCCGCGCAGCACGACGAAGTCCGCGGCGACCACCGCGCCAGTCCCGCGCCGCGATGCCTCGAGCACCTGCGTGTTCGGATCGACGCCGTCCGTGAGTTTCAGGTAGCAGATGCGGTTCTCTTTATCCACGGTGAAACTCATGGGCACGAGCGTGGCGTGGTCCTCAGCGTGGAAGAGGTCCTGACCGTCCAGGAAGAGGTGTTCCATCCAGCTCCTCCGCCACCGTTTGACCGGGCTGTACGGCGGCTTGCCCGATTCCCAGCCGGGATGGCCCTTGCCCCAATCGTACCACTGCACCGGCCAGTCGCGCTTGCGCCAGATGCCGTTCCCCATCGCTTCCCAGCCGACCACGCGATCGGCGCCGGTCAGGATGACCTCATTCTCCTCACCCGGGTAGCCGCTGATCGTGATCGGAGCATGGAGCCCAAGGCCGCTTCGCGAGATGTGCAGGGATTCGGGATATCGGCCTTTGCGGATCCAGACGGTCGTATTCGGCTCAAGCTTGGCAATGGCTGCCCCTACGGTCTTCAAGGGGTGTGCGGGGCTGTTCCCGGGGTTGGCATCGTTGGCTGCCGGATGGTTGCCGTCCACGTAGAGTGTTTGGCTCGGCCGAGATTTCACGAGGTAATCGTGGTACGTCTCCGGGGCGATGATGCCGTCGAGGACCCGAGCCCGCAAGGCGCCTGCCGGAGCGGCCGCAATATCGGACGCGAGCAGGGTCATGCCGGGCAGTGGCTTCCACGTCGCGTTGGGCCGTGCCAGAGCGAGCATGTCTGCTTCGCTGAACGGGGCGGCCATGAGCGCGACGTCCCGGACGGTGGTCTGGGTGGTTCCTCTGTCCGCCAATGTCCGCAAGGTGGCGCCGGCAAGCGGGTTGGCGATGTCAATGTACCCGGGGACGGGGACGCCGTTTACGAAACAGGAGACGCGGGGGCCGTCGTAGTTGACCGTGCACGTGATCGTTCCCGCTGGCACCTGCGCACTGGCGAGAGCCTTCACCGGTGTGCCCTTGTAGATAAAGTGGACGACGCCTTCAGTCTCCTCGTCATTGGCGGGACGGAGAGATATCCAGAAATCGTTGAAGCATGCGATCGCCACCATGCCGCGGAAATGCTCGATCTCGTACCGGATCGCGATGCCTCCGCGCTTGGCGTGCAGGAGGGCGTCGTTCGTTTGCATTGCTATCGTGAGGGGAGTTGGTTTCTCCACGCTGATGAACACGGGCTCGGCGGCCATACTACTGAACGCTCCCAGAACGAGAATGACTGCAGTGAGTGCGCTGAGGCGTCTGTGTGTGGTCTCTTTCCTGCGCCCCTCGTTTTCTGCAGCACACGGAACTTTGTAGCAACTCATACCTATACCCCACTGCTTGATTACGGGTTCACGACCAGTCTTGCATTCTTGTATCATCGCTAACTGACAGGAATTTGCTTCTTATGCGAATGCTTCACTCTTCAGGCATCCGTGAAAGGGCCTGCATTTTGAGATTGGAGCTTTTCCCGCACCTTTGCTCCGTTGAGCTCAGCCACGCTGGTTTTATCCTTCAGCGAGATTGCGGCGGCGACTCCAGCAGCCTCGCCCATGGCCATCGCGGTCACCGTGACACGCGTGGAAGCATGGGCGCCACGGGTGGCGGAATGACAGCGTCCGGCGACCAGGAGGTTTTCCAACTTCTGCGGCACAAGTGAGCGATACGGGATGTCGTAGGGTTCGGGCTGGACTTTCCGGGGGTTGAAGTCGTTCGCGCTGCCGACCACCGTTTTGTTCGGATGCAGATCGAGATACCAGCAGCCAGTGGCGATGGCGTCGTCGAAACGGCGGGACGTCATGAGGTCCTCTTCGCTGAGGACGTGCTGCCCGATGATCCGCCGCGATTCCCTGACCCCGATCCACGGATAAGCCTCCATGAAGTAGGCATCCTTGAATCCGGCTACGTCGCGTTTCCAGGCGCGAAACATCGCGTGGGCATCGGCGCGGCCCTGCATCTCGGCCCGCGAAAGGTCGGCAGCGTTTGTCGGATCGGCTGGGACTCGGACCCCGTGAATGTAAACCTCATTCTTCGCATAGAGGAACATCACGCCGGGACCATAATAATGAGGCAGTTCACCTCGCTGCTGCGCTGCCGCGAGCGCTTGTCGGCATTGTATGCCGAAGTCCGCATGAGGCTGAACATTGCCAATACGGAAGTGCAGGGTGAGCGGCTGGACCTCCTTGTTTTGCTCAAATGGGGCGCCCGCCCACGCTGCGACGTCGGCATCGCCCGAGCAGTCGATGACGACTTTCGGTCTGACCGTGACGAGGCCGTCCTTGTTTGCCACGGTCACCGATTCGACGCGGTCACCTTTGGACTGAGCATCACAGATGAAGCTGTTGAACAGGACTGACAGGTTCTCCTTCTGCTGCTGAAACACCCCGTCCAGCAGCAGTTTGAATTCGAAGGTGTTCAGGATGGCTGGGTTATGCTTCGCCACCGTCTTCGCATCGGGTGCACACACGCCGGACTTCGACAGCAACTCCAGGGCGATACCACGCACGACGATGCGTTTCGTGTCGATGTGCGCGATGCCATCAAAGTAGGGCAAGCCCACACTGGTGATGATGCCGCCTGCGAACGGCGCCTTCTCCACCAGCAGCGTCTTCGCCCCCGCTCTTGCCGCCGCGAGCGCAGCCGCACTGCCTGCACAGCCTCCACCACAAACGAGGACGTCGGTCTCGATGGTGCGTGAGCTCTTAGCAGATGACTTAGGTTCTGCGGCGATCAGCGCAGTCGACGTGGCTGCGGCTCCGATGGCGGTGGTTTGGATGAAGGTGCGGCGGGTGTGGTCAGTTGTTGGGTTCATAATGTGGTTACTGCCGGGAAATTGCTTTTGGGATGGATTGCAGGGAAGAGTTGGCCATGAAAGCATGGCTTGCGTCAAGGATCTGCGCGCCGGGATCGCTGAATCACGATGAGATGTTGGGACTTCGGTCAAAAATCTCAAGTCTTGGGTACGGGGGCCGTGTGAGCAAGAGTCGCAAGAAATCGTCATGTTCCAGGGGTTTAGTGTCCAAACCGAATTCCTAACTACCCCGATATACTGGTCTTCTATTGTTACTTTGCACCGAAGAACCGTTTTGGTCACGCTTCTCAGGATAAATCAAAGGGGTCAGATAAATCAAAGGGGTCAGGCCTCTTTGATTTGATGATCGATGTTGGATAGGCTCCTGGCATGCCAAGATCTCCCAGAGCTGACGAAGCGGGCGGGCTTTATCACAGATAAATCAAAGGGGTCAGGCCTCTTTGATTTGATGATCGATGTTGGATAGGCTCCTGGCATGCCAAGATCTCCCAGAGCTGACGAAGCGGGCGGGCTTTATCACACGGGTGACCCCGGTTGATTTGAGAAATTGAAGGGTGGCACAGGTTGCTTGCAACTTGTGTGCGAAGCACAAGAGGCATCCGAAGATGAGGTTCATGAACTCGGGAGAATGTTGAAAAGGTTGCCTCCTGTCGTTGCACGACCCTGTTTGCAAGCAAACACGGCCACCCGGATATGAATGAGAAGCCGAAGCGTACGATTGCCGACGATCAGAAGTACGTGCACTTTGTCATGTTCTCGTGCCCCCGAAGACGTCGGCTGCTCGATCTGAATCATCCGAAAAGAATTCTGCTCGGAGTCCTGAATCATCAACTGGAGCCGATGAATACGAAGCGTGTCGGATTCGTCGTGATGCCCGAGTGACACTGGAACTCGCCAACCAGTGAGCCAAACACAAGAGCCCGACGGCAGTCAGACAGCACCAACCACGTCAAAGACATCCAGAAAGCGGCACGTGCATTTTTTGATCAATACCAACAGTTCTACGAGACCGGCATCACCCCCAACGCGAACCGTCTCCGCTGGCGGTACGACGCGATCATCAACGCGAATGCCGACATCCTGGAAGGTGCGAAAGTTCTGGACGTGGCCTCGCACAACGGACGCTGGTCAGCAGCAGGCACGTAGGCTGGGTCTGGACCCAGCTTGAGTCAATCTGCCGATGCAGGGACGAGTCGCAGCCTACAAGACTGATCAGTTTCGAAGGCATGGCGTTGCGGAACCGGATTGCCTGGAATGCCTGGCTCACACAGAAGGGTCGACGTGCTGGCGGTGTTGTGACAGAATTCTGGTTCGTCAGGTTTTGTGGATCGCTGGGGATTTCTGAGAGCTGGAGAGGGAACTACTGATGGCGCGACTGGAAGCTCCGTGTCCCTCGTGCGCTGCTCCTGTTGAGTTCAAGTCGCGGACCTCGCTGGTCACGATCTGTCCGTTCTGCCAGAGCGTTGTCGCGCGAGGGGATAAGAAGCTTGAAGATCACGGCAAAGTTGCCGATCTGGTCGAGACTCAGTCGCCGTTGAGTCTGGACGTCAAAGGCAAGTTTCGCGGCAAGCCGTTTCGAATCGTCGGCCGCATGCAGTATCAGCATTCGGCCGGCGGCGTGTGGGACGAGTGGTACGCTCAGTTTCCGAACGGCAAGTGGGGCTGGCTGGCGGAAGCTCAGGGCCGCTTCTACATGACCTTCCAGAAGAAGGTGAAGGACGGAAGCGGGCTGCCGAGTCTCGAATCGCTCGAAGTCAGCTCAAAGATCAAGCTGGGCGACAACGAGTTCACCGTTGCCGAAGTCGGTGAGGGAACCGCCGCCGGAGCTGAGGGCGAGATTCCGTTCGACTTCCAGCCTGGTGAGACGCACCCTTTTGCCGATCTGTACGGGCCGGACGGGCAGTACGCGACGCTGGACTACGGAAGTCAGCCGGCGGGGTATATCGGCTGGCAGGTGTCGCTCGACGAGATTGGCATGGCCGGTCTGCGAGCGGCTGAGAAAGATGCAAAACGTATCGAGGCGAAGGATGTTAGTTGTCCTCAGTGCGCCGGCTCGTTGAAGCTGCAGGCTCCGGACGAGACGAAGCGAGTCGGCTGTCCGTACTGCGGCGCCGTGCTCGACTGCGACAAAGGCAACCTTCAGTACCTGGAAACGCTCACGACCAAAGTCGACCCACTGATCGAGATCGGTTCGACGGGGACTTTGTTTGATGTCGAGTACGTCCTGATTGGCTTCATGCAGCGGTCGGTGACGTTCGACCGGAAATACTTCTGGACGGAGTACCTGCTCTACAACGCGGACGTTGGGTTTCGATGGCTGGTCCACAGCGACGAGCACTGGAGCTTTTCCGAGCCGCTCTCGCCTGCCGACCTGCATGACCACAAAACGTCCGCAGTCTGGAACGGAAAGACGTTCAAACTGTTTCAGCGAGCGATCGCTCGGGTGGAGTACGTGCTCGGCGAGTTCTACTGGAAGGTCGCCGTGGGCGAAGAAGTGACCTCGCGAGATTTGATCTGCCCGCCGTACGCGATGTCGGTCGAACGGTCGATGGGCATGGCCTCGCCTGAAGATCAACTGGCGGGCAAACGGATGAACCTGGGCGAGGTCAACGTGTCGCTCGGCCGGTACATCAAACACGAAGACATTGAAGTAGCGTTCAAACTGAAGGACGAGCTGCCGCGAACGTGGAAAGTCGCCCCAAATCAGCCGTTCCCCTGTGACCGAGGAATCTATCTGCAGTGGCTGATGTTCGGCCTGGCGATGGGACTGATTTATCTCGGTGCGGCGGCGATGAGCGATGCAGCAGATCCGTGGGTACTGGTGGGTGGACTGTTTCTCGTGTCGATCATGCCGATCGGCGCGTTGGTCGTTAATCACTTCTTCGATGTGAAACGTTGGTCGGAAAGTGACTACTCGCCGTACGCGACAGACGATTGATGAATGGTTGAGAAAGTGAAAGTGTTGAGGGGCGTTCGAGCGTTGGCCCCAGAGTCAGCAATGACGAATAGCTGGAAGGTGTGACGATGCTTACAAAAATCTATCAGGTTGTTGGTCTGACTCTGTGCATTGGCCTGGGAACGGCGTTCGCTCTGGGTTGGAAGGTTCCAGACCTTGGATTATTTGACGGCTCGTCGAACGGCGGCAGAACTGGCCGCAGCGGATTCTTCTACTCGGGCGGTGGCGGCGGTTTTCATTTCGGCAAGTAGTCATTTTGGCAAACAGGACGTCGCGTTCTGCGGGCGTTGTGATCGATCACTCAATTTGAGAATGGATAAGGAGCAAGAATCATGTCGAGTTTCATGGGGCCGTTGCTGGTCGGAATGAATAGTTTTGGATTGGGCCTTCTGGCTGCCGAAGGCGATGCTGGTGGGTTTTCGCTGGTTGCTCAGAACGCGATCGCGGCGATCATCTTTGCGGTGATTGGCCTGGTCGTGCTTGCGGTTTCGATCGTTTTGATGAGCAAGTTGATGCCGCTTCCATTCTGGAAGGAAATCGAAGAGGACCAGAATACGGCGTTGGGGGTCATGGTCGGCTCAATCGTGATCGGAATTTCGATCATCATCGCCGCTGCGATTCATGGTTGATTCGGATTCAATCGAGACGCCGTACGTTAATTATTTGGTGACAGACGTCTGGCGCAATCGTCACGTGGGTGTCGTGTGGAGAGTTCAGTGACGGACGATTTCGACGCTGAAGACGAGATCGTCGTCAAGCTGGTTGAGGATTCCGGGAACGTGGCAGCGAAGTCGTCGACCGAGCAGGTTTCAGACGGCGTGGCCAGAAAGTCCGACGATACCCCTTTTCCGCTGATGAATGACGCGCCGCTGGTTCTGCTTTATCTGAACGTCCTGATCATTGCGACGTGCGGGCTTGTCTACGAGTTGCTGGCCGGGACGCTGGCCAGTTATGTGCTCGGCGATTCGGTGACGCAGTTTTCGCTGATCATCGGTGTTTACCTGTCGGCCCTGGGGGCTGGTGCGTGGGTTTCGTCGTTTGTCAAAAAGAACGTTGCTCGGACGTTTGTCGAAGTTGAGCTTGGCGTCGCTCTGTTGGGGGGGACGAGTGCTCCTTTGCTCTTTCTGTGCTTCGCAAAGCTGGCATGGTTTCTTCCGGTGCTGTACGGCGTCGTCTTCGGAATCGGCGTGCTGGTCGGGCTGGAGCTGCCGCTGCTCATGCGGATTCTTAAAGGGCATCTGGACTTTGACGATCTGGTCTCGAAGGTCCTCACGTTCGACTACATCGGCGCGTTGGTCGCTTCACTGCTGTTCCCGATGTTTCTGGTGCCGACGCTGGGGCTTGTCAGGACGTCACTGGTCTTTGGAATTCTGAATGCTCTGGTCGGCCTGTGGGGCACATCATTGCTTCGGCCAATTCTGGCCGGGAGTGTGACGGGGCTGCGAATCCGCGCCGTCGTCGTGCTGGCACTTCTTGTCGCCGGTCTGGTGAAGGCTGATTCGCTGACTTCGCTGGCTGAGAACAGCATGTTCGCGAGCCCGATCGTGCATACTCAGACGACGTCTTATCAGCGAATTGTGGTGACTCAAAATCGGACGGGTTTTCAGCTCTACCTGAATGGCAACCTGCAGTTCAGTTCGTCGGACGAGTATCGGTATCACGAGGCTCTGGTGCATCCGGCTGTGGCGACCGCGTCTTCAATTGGCAACGTGCTGGTTCTGGGAGGCGGTGACGGGCTGGCTTTGCGGGAGTTGCTGAAGTATCCGAGCGTCGAACGTGTGACGCTGGTGGATATCGACCCGGCGATGACGGCTCTTTCCGAATCGTTTCCGCCACTGGCTAAGTTGAACGGCGGAGCGTTGAAAGATGCGAGAGTTAAAATCGTCAATGACGATGCGATGATCTGGATGGAATCGGTGACTGAGCAGTTCGATCTGGTGCTGATCGACTTTCCCGATCCGAATTCGTTCTCGCTCGGAAAGCTCTACACGACGCGGTTCTACCGGTTGCTTGCTCAACGGGTGAACCCCGACGCGAGAATCTGCATTCAATGCACGTCGCCATTCTTATCGAGGAAGGCGTACTGGTGCGTCATTCGAACGATGGAAGCGGCGGGTTTCCATGTGCGACCGTTTCATGCTTCGGTGCCGTCGTTTGGCGACTGGGGCTTTGCACTGGCGAGCCTGTCAGAGTTCGACACGCCACTCAACTTGTCAGGTGAGTTGACCAGCGGATTGCGGTTTCTGAATAACGAAATGCTCTCAAGCATGTTCAGTTTGCCGACGGATTTGGCGCCGGTGGATGTTGAGATCAATCGTCTCGATAACCAGGCACTTGTGCGTTACTACGAGAGTGACGTCGGCGCTGGGTAGCAAAAGTCGCCCGACTTCCGTGCATCGAAGCTGAGCTGGCGGCTTAGAGTTCTTCGTCTTCGTCGAACTCTTCGTATTCCTCGTCATAGTCTCCGAAGTCATCGTCGTCGTAAGACTCTACGTCGTCGCCGAACTCTTCGTCGTCGTCAGCGCTGGCAGCGAGTTCTTCTTCGTCGAAATCGTCCGGGATGGCGTCTCCGAAGCCTGCGTCATCATCGGCTTTCTTCGGAGCGGCGGCTGCTCCAGCGGCTGCTCCAGCGGCTGCACCTTGTGGCTGTGGTGCCATTGGCAGGCGGGTGTCTTTGTAAAAGACGAGGACGATAAACGGCGTCAGAACGACCAGGGCGGTGCAGACTGTTGCCACGATCGTGACGATCAGGAGAACAGTCCCGATATCATTGGCGCGGTCCAGGATGTTCCGGATGAGAGCGTAGAGTGCTCCTCCGGCAGGAATGGCCCCAACGAGTGTCATGAAGAAGAAGGCGAGTTTGCTCACAGCAGCCTCAGTTCAAACGGTATCGATAGTGGCGGCCGGGTCGACTTTTGAGGGCCGAATTTCCGACGCTGATTCTATGAGAACGTGGATCTTCTCTACGCAATCAACTGCAACCTTACGACTTTACGGAAGAGAGTCCCGTTCAGACAAGAATCCGTCTGAGGATTTGCACATGAGAATTGTCGCGATTCGTTTCGGTCGGAAGAATCCGCATTAGCTAGCGCTACCTTGAGCCACCATTCCTGTCAGGTCGAGAAGTTCGGATTATTCGTTCGAATCGGCATTTCGCGAAGTCGCTCACGGATCAAGTGCGCGGATTTCGTACTGCTGATGCGGCTTTCCCGATTTGATGACGTCGAACTCGGGCCACGCGGCGAACTGTGCGGCGATGGCGTCGGCCTTTGATGGATCGATTTCGCCAGCGTGTGCGTGCAGCAGAAATCGTAGTCGCAACGGTGCTGATCGAGATGTCTGGAGCGGGCCGTCCATGCACGGCGATGCTCCCATCCAACCGTCTTCGCGCACATGCCACCGGTTGGGGTATCCGGGGTTGCTCGGGTGATCAAAGTACGTGATCCCTTCGACGATGTCGTTTGTTGGTGTGCCGTTGTCTTTTCTCGCCGGTGCCGGGGAGACGGGGCCGCTGTAGTCCATCCAGCGAGCATGCTTGCCGAAGATGTTGGGTTTGCCAGCAGTGTCTTTCTCTCCAACCAGTCCGTCGCTGTTGGTCAGCCGTCCGGCTCCGAAATGCTCTGAGATGGAGCGAGCGATACGGACGGCGAGGAAGCCGAAGTTCGTCTGTTGAAATTCGATGGAGTCGGCAGTCGGGTGAAAGATCGACTGCAGTTCGAGCAGTGTCTCGCCGTCTGCAGCGGGGCGGAAGATCGCGATCACGATGTGGTCGAGCAGTTCTTTGGGCTCGTGGCCGTCGTACCAGCCGAGTCGAGTGGCGAGGATCGCTCGGTCATCGCCCTCTTCGAAGACGAGCCACTCTTTCTGCTGAATTCGTGCGTCCGTATTGTCACTCCAGAAATCGATGCCCAGCAGTTTCTGATGCGCAAACCAGATCGAGCGATGGTGGTCGTGGTTGGAGGCTCCGGGGTGCCCCATGCGGGTCAGCGTCTCTCCCGACGGACCATTAAACGGAAAGAAGAACGGACGGGGATACTGTTTTCCGTAGTGCCATCGAGTTCGCTCGGAACCGTCAATCCGGATCGAAACCTGATGATCGGGCTCGGGGATGACCTGACATCGTGGAAATAGTTTCGACATGTTGCGTGGCCATTCTGCTGCGGAGATGTCACCAGTCGCCGAGTGCCGGGACGAGACTTGAGGCGAAGATTGGAGTGTTTGCCAGTTTTTGAAAACTCGCTCGTCGCAATCCGCACAGTAGCGCGCGAGGACTGGCCCGTCAAAGAATTGACCATCTGGAGAGAGCTGGAAGCCGACCGGCCGATGTTAAAAGAATCCGATTGTAACGGCTGAAACGCTTCTCCGGGCTGTAACGAATGGTCACGGTTTTGTGCGATGTGCCGGTGGTGCCTGCCGATCCAATGGCAACGGTTCGTCGTGCTGGTTGTCTGGCGCGGCGTGTACGGCTTGAGACTCTTGAATCAAGCAGACCAGTCGAAACGGTCGTCAGGGATGTTTCGACTGTCCGGGTTAACAGACGCTCGTCGTTCAATGGCGTTGCGGCTGCCGTCGTCACTCA